>JAJTGQ010000050.1 GCA_021299455.1 Flammeovirgaceae bacterium
ACCTTTTACCTTACCATTCTTTTTGGTCATTTTAGACCCGCAGTGAATGCAGTTTTTTTATTCATAGCTTTGATTTGACCTAAAGCTATGGCATTCAATAATTTGCAAGGTTTCCAGCCTAATAAATGTCCATTAAGCCTAAACAGCCAGGTTATAGCCAACATAAAGAATCCCTGTCCAAAACAACAGGCCGAAGTGTGGCGCATCTGGCAAATAGCTGCTATCCCAGTTGGTAAACATATCGGTAATCGCTGAACCTCGGGTGCTAAATACGGCAATTGAAAAAATGATGTACGCACTGAATAGAGCAATTGTTCCAATCGTTTCCAGTTTGGTGATCACCTTATCTCCTTTGTAATTGAGAAGCCCAACCAACACCACAATTAACATCACACCCACCCATTGATTAAAACCCAGCGTATTATTTAATATTTCTCCAGCAGCGGCAGCCATCACTGCGATGATCAAGATCGCCAACAACAGGTAGGTAATTTCGTAAGCTATCCATCCTTTGCCAATCATTTTTCTTAACAAGGATTTGTAATCATACACTTGCCACTGACGGCATGCCTCCATTGATAAAATAGAAATAAGGGAGAATCCAAAAAAGATAGCAAGCCCACTGATCCAACCACTGGCTCCAAATTTTCCTCCGTATTCTACAATCTCACGCCCCGTAGCATAACCGCCACCAATCAAGACAGATTGTAAAATAATACCTGGGAGTAGCACACGTTTAATCTGAGAGGCGGGTTGTTGAAAATTTTCCATATTAATGAATCGTCTTCAAAATAAGAAGATTAGGCTTCTTGCCTCAACTCGCTTTTGCCATTTCCCAGCCGATGATGCTTTTTTTACGTGTTGAATTCCAACGGTATTCTCCCAGAATTCCATCTTTACGAATAACACGATGACAAGGAATTAAGTAGGCAATATGGTTGGAGCCAACTGCGGAACCAACCGCCTGCATAGCTTTTGGATTTTTTATTTTCTCTGCTATTCCTTGATAGGTGGCTACACTCCCGAGAGGCAATCTCAATAGTGCCTCCCATACTTTCACTTGAAAGTTGGTGCCCTTTACAAACACGTGTAATTTTTTCGATGGAGATCTTTTGCCAAAAATAGAATCGATGAAACTGGCCGTTAGTTCTTGGTCATGATGAAAAATGGAGTGATCCCAATGTTCTTTCATTTTTTCAAGTTCGTAGTTAGGATCTTCATCCGTTGTGATAAACGACATCCAGCAAACGCCTCGTTCAGTAACACCAAGGAGGGCAAGTCCAAAGGGCGTTTCGTGAAAACCATACTCTATTCGTATGCCCGCACCACGCTGTTTGTACTCCTGCGGTGTGACAGCCTCCAATGTGGTAAACAAATCGTATACACGTGATTGACTCGAAAGCCCTGCTGCTTCTGCCGCATCGACTAGATTTTTGGTTTGCGTTAATTTGCTTTTTAGAAAATCAACAGTCAGGAATTGGAGAAAACGTTTTGGGCTTATACCTGCCCACTCTGTAAAGATTCGTTGAAAATGAAAAGGAGAAAGATGTACTTTTTCCGCCACCTCATCCAACTCTGGTTGGCGGTGAAAGTTTTTCTCCAAGTACTGAATAGCCTGCTCTATTCGCAGGTAATTTATTTTGTCTTCGATCATTATCATAAAGATATTATTTTTTGATGGATCAAATTTGGCGTTTCCGTCTCTCGGATTCAACCTGTTTCTTGCTCTCTTTCCAAAACACATAGTCGATTTTCATGCAATGGCCACAAGGTCGATAACCTAATTCAGTTGCTTCTTTTTGACTTGTAAAGAATACACGATTCATTTTTTTCATTCTCTTGCCCGATCGACAGTCGAGCGAACCATAGATTTTAAGCTTCTTGTTTCCTGCTAATACTATTTTTTTACTTTTTAGGAGCCTGACCAACTCACTCGTTGTTAGTTTTTCATGTGCGATCATATACAAATGAGAAAGATACGTTTCGCCCCATCGAATCAATGTCAAATCAATCATATGGTAAACGTAGAGCTCACCGTGAATCTGTAAAACCCGATTCTTGCTGTTTTAGTGATGCGGTATTTTTATAGGAAAATAATTTTCTAGTATTGTGGTATGGAGTCTTTTCATATTCCGGTTTTCGATGAGTTCAGTTTTAAAAGGTCAGTTGAGTTTCTTCAACGTTCACCAAAAGAGCTTTTGCATTTTGTAGATGATAATCACGTTTCAAAAATGATTGAAATCGGATCAAAAAAAATTGTATTTGAACTGATCCAAGAGAAATCCAACCAACTACAAGTAAGAGTAGTTAGCGGCATACCACTGCAACAATCTGAAAGGGAACAACTTATTCTGTTTATTAAGGAATGGTTTGACCTGGATGCGGACCTGAAACCGTTTTATGCCCTTGTTAAGGATGATAAATTATTAGGTCCATTAGTAAAGGAATATTTTGGCTATCGCATCATTGGGCAACCTGATTTGTTTGAGTCGTTGGTGTGGGCGGTGATAGGTCAGCAAATTAATCTTCAGTTTGCATACACCTTAAAACAACGATTTGTAGAGCAATTTGGTGAAAAGCATACTGTTGGCGATAGGGTATACTATTTATTCCCCACACCACAGGTAGTTTCAATCCTTTCTGATGAACACCTTTTGTCGCTTCAATTCTCACGACAAAAAAGCAAGTACGTGGTGTTAATTGCTCAGGCCTTTTTGAGTGGAGAGATCACCAAGGAGAAACTAAAGAAACTGCCCTTTCAAGCGGCTAAGGAGAAATTGATGCGTATAAAGGGAGTTGGCAATTGGACGGCCAACTATGCATTGATGAAAACGTTTCGATATCCGGAGGCCTTCCCGTTAGAAGATGCTGGTGTTCACAACGCGATTAAGAATTTAAAAAAAATGAAAGTCAAGCCAACATTGGATCAAGTCAAAAGAATTTTTAAAAAATACAAAGGCTGGGAAGCCTATGCGACACTTTATTTGTGGAAGAGTCTTTGACAGGAGAACGAATTGCGTTAAGCACTTTTTAGCTCAATGCGAAAAGTGGTACCTTGCCCTTCGTCTGAGGATTTTACAAATATTTTTCCCTCGTGATACATTTCTATAATTCGCTTGGCGAGAGCTAGACCCAAACCCCATCCTCTTTTCTTGGTTGTAAAGCCGGGCTTAAACACACTCTGGACTAGTTTTTTTGGAATTCCTTTTCCAGTGTCGGAAATGTCAATCAATACTTTACTGTCACTCCCTCTTAGAATCTTGATCGCAATAGTACCCGTATTTTCCATGGCATCTACGGCATTCTTACAGAGATTCTCTAGCACCCATTCAAATAGGGGAGCGTGTACATTGGCCATAATGTTTTCAGACAACGTGTATACTTCGATTTTTACTTTTGAAGAAAGGCGAGGCTGTAGATAGCTCACAACATTGTTTACCAAATGGAAAATATTTTCTGCTTTTAGGACAGGTGTCGACCCGATACTAGAAAACCGTTCGGTGACTACCCGTAGTTTCCGGATATCCCTATCTAGTTCGTCTACAAAGCTTTTGTTTTTCAATTCAGGATCATCACGTAGCACTTCCACCCACGCCATCAATGACGATAAAGGGGTGCCTATCTGGTGTGCTGTTTCTTTAGCCAACCCTACCCACACCCGGTTCTGTTCAGAAGTTTTTGAATAACTAAAAGCGAGGTATGCGATAAATCCAAAAATCGCTAAGATCGAGGTTTCTACATAGGGGAAAATAGTTAGCTCGGCCAGTAGAAAGGAGTTTTTATAGTAAACTTTTTGAGTAGCGAAAACCTCTTGACTGGAAGGATCTTTTAGTCGAATGTCGATGGGGGGGTACGCTTTCTTCATATCTTCCAACTCGCTTTTCAATACTCTTTCTTGCTCTTCCTTGCTCCAAGATGAATCGATGTCGATGTTGCGATAGAAAGTTATGTTATTTTTTTCGTCCAACAGGATGGTTGGGATCGAGTTGTTTTTGTAAATGATTTCTTCCGTGATAAAAAGAATTTCGTTCTCAATATCATTGTTACTGTACTCGATCGCTTTTGCAAAGAGCTGTACTTGATTCTTCTCGCGTTCTTTTAACTGATCAACGAGTATTTTAGTAAATAGAATTGTTCCACCGCTGATGATGACTGATACGGCCAAAATAATCCACTTTAGATTGGTGTTATCGTTGTAGAATTCCATCGAGCCAGATGAGGAGGGATTACCGACCATAACTGGATTGAAGTTAGTAAAAAAATCCGGATGAAAAGATCCGGATTTGATTTTATCGATTGGTTACTTTTGGTTACGCCTTCATAAGGAACCACTTGAGAAGCACCTTCCAACTTACTTTCGTGCCGGTCATTAAAATCCCAACTCTATAGATCCTTCCAGCAATCCAAGTTGTAAAAAGAAAACCACCGATTAACAATGCCATCGATAGACCTAGCTGCCAATCTGGAACTCCCGATCCGATTCTTCCAACCATAGCTACTGGCGATGTAAATGGAATCACCGAAAGCCAGAAACTTACACTTCCGTGGGGATCACGTAGAATGAACATAAATAGTCCAAAGTAGCCTATGAGAAGAGGAAGCGTAATTGGAAACTGGAATTGTTGTGATTCCTGCATGGATTCTACGGCTGATCCAACAGCGGCAAACAAAGCCCCATATAGGAGATATCCGCCTAGAAAATAGAAAACAAAAACAAAGGCAATTTTTCCCAGTGGTAATTGAAAGAAGTTATTGAATAACTCGGTTGCTTTAGAGCTCTGTTGTTCCATCGCTACCTTTACTTCCTGGTTGTCCATACTTTTCGCAACTTCTTCCATTGCTTGTTGCTGTGGCATCTTTAACCCAAAATAACCCAACACGCCTGTAGAAAGTGCGGTAATTAGAATGATCCAAATTGTAAACTGCAATAACCCTACTGAAGCAATACCAACAATTTTGCCTAACATCAATTGAAATGGCTTAACAGAGGAAACGATTACCTCTACAATCTTAGAGGTCTTCTCATCAATCACACCTTGCATAATTTGGATACCATAAATCAATACGAACATGTAGATTAGAATGCCCAACCCAAACCCAAGAAAATAGAGAATTTGAGAATTGCTTGATTTTTCTTCGCCCGTATCTGAAAGGTTTATTTGTTTTAGGTCAACACTGACTTTTAAACTCTTCAGTGTTTCCTGATCAATTTTATAAGTCTCTAGTTTCAAGTCCCTAATACGATCTTGAAGTATGGATTCCAAATTTCCCACTTTTTCAATGCTTGGGTTTTCTTTGGTGTACATCACCATACCCTCCGGCTTGTTTAGATCAAATGGAGGTATATAAAGTAGCGCAAAGTCTTTTGTTTCGTTGTATGCCTTCTTGGCTTGCTCCAGCGGCATCGAAAGAGGTACGAATGCGAATCGTTTGCCATTTTCGAAAATAAATTTTCCGCTCTCATCGACCACTTGAATGGTATCGGCCTTAGCCGACTCTGCGTCCTTCTTCATGATATAAACCAACACACCAATGATGGCTGGAAAAATCAAGGGCACTAAAATAGTAGTGATGAGAAAGGATTTCTTTTGTACGCGGTTTAAGAATTCGCGTTGCATGATCAACCAGACTTTGTTCATATTTTCTCTTGGGTAAATAAGTATGTAATGTGTTGGCTACAATCTCACTGCTTGCAGTTTATTTAAACTTCTTGTAAATGCTTTCTCAAGGCTTCATCCCCATCGGCCTTAATCAATCCGATAAAAATATCCGCCATGGTCGGCAGCTTTTCTTGAAAACTATACAGCTCTGTGATATCAATCAAATCGCGAATGACCTGATTGCCTTTGATGCCGTCTGCAGCTTTGATAGTCGTAGAAAACAAATCATCTTCAATCTTTGTCTGCGCCTTGATTTCGTATTTTTCAGCGGGCAGTGTAAAATGATTGCCACGGTGTTCAATTAAGAAAGTATTTGAGCGATAGCTTTCCTTCACTTGTTTTTTGGGGCCTTCCAGGATTTTTTTCGACTTGTTGATCAATGCGATGTGGTCGCAAAGGGACTCAACGGTCTCCATGCGGTGAGTGGAGAAGATAATGGTGCTTCCATTGGCTTTTAACTCCAGAATCTTTTCTGTGATCAGTTGTGCATTAACCGGATCAAAACCTGAAAAGGGTTCATCAAGAATGATCAATTTGGGCTCATGCAAAACAGTACTGATGAACTGCACTTTTTGCGCCATCCCTTTGCTGAGGTCT
The DNA here is from genome assembly GCA_021299455.1 of Flammeovirgaceae bacterium. GTDB lineage: Bacteria > Bacteroidota > Bacteroidia > Cytophagales > Cyclobacteriaceae > ELB16-189. The sequence goes on from JAJTGQ010000050.1 coordinate 6,258, forward strand.
TCCACTTTTTTGTGCCACCAATCCTTAATCTCGAATTTTTCCAGCCATACTTTTATGCGCGCCATGGCATCGTGTCGACTGAGTCCCTTTAGTTGAGCCAGGTATAATAATTGATCGCCCACTTTCATCTTCTTGTACAACCCACGCTCTTCAGGTAAGTACCCAATAATTTCGATATGATTGGGCCGAAGTTTTTCACCGAATATCAATACTTCTCCACTATCTGCATTAATGATCTGATTAATGATCCTGATGAGTGTAGTTTTCCCGGCACCATTCGGACCAAGCAGTCCAAAAATGGTTTGCTCGGGTATGGTGATGCTTACATGATCCAGTGCCGTGTGCTCGGAGTAGATCTTAGTTACGTCTTTGGCGATAAGTGCGTTCACGTGTTTGTTTTTTGTATTAGTCTTAAAAATAGCAATAGAATTACAATCTGGCTAATGTAAAGATTTGAATAGTTGAAACGACAGCGGTGTTTTGACTAAGACAAGTACCTACAACTTGCCTATGATTAGCTAGATTTTGAAAAATGATGAAAAATGATCTAGATTAATTGGAATCTTTAAATATGATTTTACCCATTGAAACATCCAGATCAAAATTCAGGGCGTTTTTGGCGTTCTTAGAATAGCTTGCGTTGGCAAATTTGTTGTTGCCCACTTTTTTAAGGCTCTTAGATAGATTTAAGCTGCAAAGCCAGGAGTCATTTATTTTAACCACTACGGGCACTTCGTCATCGGGTAACTGGATTGTTAGGTTGCCAGCACCAACACTTCCAATAATGTGATTGCTAGTTGTGGGTTTGTCAGAAAAATCAAGGTACATATTTCCAAAACCCACGTTGGCTACTACTACTTTAGACTTTGCCAGATTGATATGTTGGGCATTTACTGTTCCCATGTCCACTTTAATGAAAAAAGTATCCATCGTTACTTTGTTTTCAATTCCTGTCCCGTAGGTGATGTTTACGTCCGCGCTACCCGTATTGATTTTTAGTTTCTCTACCGAGAGCCCGGATAGGTCAATGTTTGCATTTCCCAGTCCATAGTCTAGGTTAAGGGAATAGGGAGTGCTTTCCGTGAGATATACCTTCCAAAATTTCTCTGATGGCCTGTCGTCACTTCCAAAAACCTGATAAGATATCTTTTTGCCAACGCCCCGTTGACTTTCTTGTTCCAAGGCCAACTTGATCATGCTCGTTGTGCCCTTTATCTCATTAGTGAATGAATGAGAATACTGCTCTAGATCTTGATTACTATAAATATTGAGAAAGTCGGGACTTTGACTAGGCCGGATAAAACAGTTCCCTGTTTTTGCTTTCAATGATAGGTTTACTTTGTTGCACACCTCGTCTTTCTCGACAGAAAATTGCTTCTTGATTTGGCCTAAACTGACCAAATGTGCGCCTATGCCTACCCAAATTAAAACGGTCTTTAACACGCTTCCTGTTAACTTTTATGCCACTGAAAATTTAAAACACTGAAAAACAGGGATTTTTAGTCAAAAAAATAACCCGTAATAGGTCTTATACGGGTTATTGCTCAAATGGTTTTACTATTTGTTATCCAAAATACTCTTTCATGCGCTCGAAGAATCCCTTTTCGTTGGCATCAGGACTTGGTTGAAAATTGGCAGAGCTGCGGAGGCTTTCCAACTTGGCCTTTTCCTCACTACTCACCTTTTTTGGTGTCCAAACATTGATATAAATCAGCTGATCACCCGTTCCATACCCGTTGATATCTTTTAGTCCCTTACCGCGCAAGCGCAAGATCTTTCCGCTTTGTGTACCAGGCTCAATTTTAATCCGGACTTTGCCTCCGATAGAGGGGACCTCCACGGACGTGCCAAGAGTTGCATCAATGAAGCTTATGTGTAGATCGTATACTAAATTAGTGCCATCTCGCTTCAGTTCTTTGTCTTCTGCTTCTTCGATCAAGATCAATAAATCCCCTGGTACTCCTCCACCGGGTGCTTCATTGCCTTTTCCCGACATGGAGAGCTGCATACCATCGCTGACACCGGCCGGAATTTTAACTGTAATAAGATCTTCTTTGGAAACCAAACCTGAACTGTCGACTCCCGGAGGGCGTTTGTCAAGGGTTTGGCCTGCGCCATTGCAAGTAGGACAGGTACTTGACGACACCATTTGCCCAAGCATCGTGTTTACTACTTTTCTCACCTGTCCGGTGCCTTGGCAAGTATTACAATTTTTGAAAGTGACTCCCTCGGCATGAATGAGCCGGTTCACCTTAATTTTCTTTTCTACTCCATTGGCTATCTCCTCCAGCGTAAGCTTCAGCTTAATGCGCAAGTTTGAGCCTTTCCGTTGCCGTGATCTTCCCCCTCCACCAAAAAAGCTATCGAATGGGCTTCCACCACTTCCACCTCCTCCAAAAATATCTCCAAACTGACTGAAGATATCTTCCATGTTCATCTCGTGCGAGCTATAGCCACCTCCACCTCCACCTGGTCTGTTGTGACCGAAGCGATCGTACTGTGCACGTTTCGTTTCATCGCTAAGCACTTCGTAGGCTTCGGCAGCTTCTTTAAATTTTTCTTCGGCCGCCTTGTCGCCTTGGTTTTTATCGGGGTGAAATTGAATTGCCGTTTTGCGGTAAGCCTTTTTTATTTCTTCGGCAGAGGCGTTTTTGCTTACACCCAATATTTCGTAAAAATCTCTTTTTGCCATTTGTTGAGGAGTGAATTAGAAGAAAGTCAGAATATAGAATTTAAGAAGTCAGAATTTTAACTCCCAACAACAACTTTCGCAAAACGTATCACTTTGTCATTCAACAAGTATCCTTTCTCTACCACGTCTACTACTTTACCTTTCATTTTTTCATTGGGTGCAGGTATCTGTGTGATGGCTTCATGTAGGTCCGGGTTGAAGTCTGTTGCTTTCCCAAATTCCATCGCCTTAACGCTGTACTGCTCTAGTATTTTTTTGAATTTATTTTGAATCAAGAAGAAGCCTTCAGCTTCTTTGTCGTTTTTATCCTGGAACGATTTTTCTGCACGCTCAAAATCATCTGTTACGGAAAGCATCGACTTGAGTAACTGCTCGTTGGCCGATTGAATCATTTCCAACTTCTCTTTGGCCGATCTTCTTCTAAAATTATCAAACTCGGCATATAGGCGCACGTATTTGTCCTTGGCTTCTGCCAATTCGTCTTGTAATTTTTTCAGTGGATCGGGCTGTGCTTCTTTCTTCTCAGGCTCGGTTTGGTCGGGGCTTTGGCCGGATGGCATTTCGGTTGCCAAATCATCGTGCTTTGGCAATTCGGGCTCCATATGAACAGTATTTTCCATTTTTATCGGTTAAACAATGCGGAAAGAGACAAGAATTTTGCCAATTGAGCAATTGTGACATTTAGGCACTTAAGGGAGCCTCCAGGCATTGTATTAAGCAAGGACAATTTGACTTGGCCAATCTGGGCGACACCTAGTGCAAACTCTTCCAAATCAAATCCTTCAACTCAGTGATACCTTGATTGGCGAGGGATGAAATAAAGACTGCAGGGATTTTCTTCGGCAGCTCTTTTTGAATGGCTAGCTTTAACTCTTCATCCAGCAAATCGGATTTAGTGATGGCAAGCAGTCGCTTCTTGTCGAGTAACTCAGGATTGTACTTTTTCAATTCGTTCAATAAAATTTCAAATTCCTGTTTGATGTCTTTCGCATCGGCAGGTACCATGAACAACAACAGCGAGTTTCGTTCAATGTGTTTTAAAAAACGAATACCTAATCCTTTTCCTTCTGCAGCACCTTCGATAATTCCCGGGATATCGGCCATCACAAACGACAACCCATCACGGTAAGCAACCACACCCAGGTTAGGCGTTAGCGTGGTGAAAGCGTAATCGGCAATTTTCGGTTTGGCCGCTGATACAACCGATAGAAGTGTCGACTTGCCAGCATTAGGAAACCCAACTAAGCCTACATCGGCCAGTAAACGCAATTCCAAAATAATCCACTCATCTCTGCCAGGTTCGCCTGTCTGCGCATGCTGTGGTGCTTGGTTCGTGGGCGTGGCAAAATGAGAATTCCCTTTTCCGCCACGTCCTCCTGGTGACAAGATTATCTCTTGTCCGTGTTCGGTGATTTCACACACCATTTCTCCCGTTTCAAATCGTTTGGCGGTGGTACCAAGGGGCACATCTAAAATCTGGTCTTTGCCAAAAGCGCCCGTCATGTTTTGACCTTGTCCTGCTTGCCCATTTTCCGCAAAGACATGCTTGCGATACTTCAAGTGGAGCAGCGTCCACATTTGCGAATTTCCACGGAGTATCACGTGACCACCCCGGCCGCCATCGCCACCATCAGGCCCGCCCTTATCTATAAATTTTTCCTGATGGAAATGCCTGCAGCCTGCGCCTCCGTGGCCAGAGCGTGAATTAAATTTTACGTAGTCGATGAAGTTAACTGAGGACATAATTGGTTGCCAGTTGCTAGTTACCGGTAACTGGAAACCGGAAACAATTGAGACTAATTTTTGTCTAACACTTTACAAATGTCCTCAAAAATAGTCTCTACCGCACCGATCCCATGTACCGTATTCAATCTTCCTTGCTTGTCGTAAAAGGGAAGTACGTGGACGGTCTTAGTGAAGTATTCGGTGATGCGTTTGTTTAGTTTTTCTTCTTCGTCATCCACGCGGTTTTCAGTTGTTCTGCGCTTTGCAATACGCGTCCGAACTTCCTCCTCTGTTACGTCCAACGCTACAATAAAATGAATGGCCGAATTATTTTCTTTCATGAAATGATCCAACGCCTCTGCCTGCGGCACGGTGCGGGGGAACCCATCAAACAAAAAACCTTTTGCCTGTGGATTTTTGTCTAGCTCTTCCTTCAACATCGCGATCGTGATTTCATCCGGAACTAAAGCGCCACTATTCATTATTTCTTTTACCTTTTTGCCCAAAGGTGTATCATTTTTTGTATGCCATCGGAATAAATCCCCAGTTGATATGTGTACGAAGCCATATTTTTGAATAAGCTTTTCGCTCTGTGTTCCTTTACCGGCTCCGGGTGGGCCAAAGAGTACTAAGTTTTTCATCCTTGCTAAGGTTTGGTTTAAGAAAAGACAGGCAAGATAGCGATGATTCTTTAATTCGACAATTTTACAAATGGAGCAGAGTCGCGGTAACTAGGAAATTGATCGATAGAGATCTTTCAAATTTCTTCCGAGACCATCATAGTCCATACCATATCCCAATACAAACTCATTCTCCAGCTCAAAACCAATATACTTGACATCCACTTTTTTCTCTCTTGCGGGTTGTTTGCGTAAAAGTGAAACCGTCTCTACCGATTTAGCTCCCAGTTCACGCAGTTCAAGCATGATCTTTTCAATGGTTAGTCCAGTATCAATAATGTCTTCGACAATAACTATGTCTTGATTGAAAAGACTTTCTTCATGACCTATCAATGTTTTCAATTGTCCTGTACTGTTAGTGCCCGAGTAGGAAGATATTTTCACGAAAGAGATCCGACAAGGAATGGTCAATTCCTTCATCAAATCGGAAGCAAACATAAACGAGCCATTTAAGATAGGCAATAAGACAGGTGACTTGCCCGCGTAGTCTGAGTTTAGTCTTCCAGCTAACTCCCTGATCTTATCTGCAATCACTGCTGAGTCGATCAACTTCTCAAATTCTAAATCTTTAATTTGCATCTTGTGTAAGGCAAGTTGCAAAGATACGTGGTGCCATTCATAGGAAGAATTCTTTCTTAGATTACCAACAAGATATTATTCCTTCACTCGATTGAAACGGATTGTTTTCAAAATCTATGAAGACAATGATTTTCTAATGTTTTCTGTTTTTTAGATTTAGATATACTCATTGGCATCATTTCGCACAGCCATTCGGTACACTAGTCTAATACGTATCATCTAGTGCAAATAGATTTTTTCGTTCTTTCCATTTTCCGCGCGTAAAGTCGGGGAACTCGATACTGGCCCCATTTTGCTTGATCGATGTTTCTGATAAAGGTGTAATGGCACTCCAGGTTACAGCGTCATACACATCTTGTGGAGGTGGCATTTTTCTTTTTATAGATTCGATAAACGCATTTAAAACAAACCAATCCATTCCACCGTGTCCTGCGCCAGCCGCATCATTGCCATATTTTTTCCATAATGGGTGGTCATATTTATCTAGCCATTTTTGAGCGTCCTCCCACCGATGTGGTTTTTCGCTTCTGCCTTCAATATAGATTGACTTGTTCACATCCATCCAAATTCCATTCGTACCCTGCACCCGAAAGCCGATCGAGTAGGGGCGGGGCAAGTTTGTGTCGTGCTGCAACAAAATAGTTTCTTGGTTTGCCGTTTCAATCATGGTGGTAACTACATCTCCCAACTTGAAGTTTACTTTTGCGTTGGGATGATTCTCGCCACCCTTTTTTACGATGTGTTTATGCAGACCACGTGCTTTAGTTGCATATGAGACTAGTTTGGTAAACCTATTTCCACGATTGATATTCGTCATCATGGCAATCGGCCCTATCCCATGAGTTGGATAAAGATCACCGTTGCGATCTACTGAATGTTGAGTTCGCCATTGTGCCTCTGAAAATCCTTTTTCACCAAACTCTACTCCGCCTCCGTAGGGTTGTTTTCCATCATTGAATTTGACTTCTCGTAGATCATGTTGATAGCCACCTTGCAAATGAATCAGCTCGCCAAAAATGTTTTGGCGAACCATATTCATAATTGCCATTACATCGCGTCTATAGCACACATTTTCTAACATCATCAGGGGCATGCCTGTTTTTTCAGAAGTGTCAACCAGTTGCCAACATTCTTCCACCGCCATTCCGGTGATTACTTCACAGCCCACTTGTTTTTTGGCATTCATCGCATCTAGGCACATTACGGTATGCCATTCCCAGGGAGTTGCAATGATAACAGCATCAATGTCTTTATTCTCCAGTAACTTCTTATATCCCTGAGGGCCGTCCAAAATAATTTGCGGTTTGCGCTTTCCTGATTTGGCGATCATAGGAAGGCAGAGATCAATCATGCGCTGTTGGACATCACAAATTGCTACTACTTCGACATCGGTACGCGCTAGCGCAAGTTCCAAATGATTTTGCCCTCTCAATCCTACTCCGATAATCCCTAGCCTGACTTTTTCCTCAGCGACCGATGAAAATCCTAGAGATGGCATAAAGCTGGCGCCAACAGTTGCCGCTGCTGTCGTTTTTAAGAAAGTTCTTCGTGAAGCATCCATGGGTTTACTATTTAGACCTTTTCAAACTTACTTATTTTCTTTTGATCCTCACGTTTCTTTATATTTGACTATGAATAAAGTAGTGGAACGCCCCCCTCGCACCATTATGGAAGTTTACAAAATGCTTCCAGAAGGAACTCTTGCCGAATTGATAAATGGAAATATTTTTATGAGCCCGTCACCTGTTCGAAAACATCAACGTATCATTGGTAAGTTATTTAGTCAGCTTTATGAACACGTAGAGAAAAATCACCTGGGAGAAGTTTATGTTGCACCTTTTGATGTGTACCTTGACGAGGAGGCCAATTCGGTGCAGCCTGATATTGTGTTTGTGAAAGTCGAAAATTTGTCAATTGTCAGCGATCACATACATGGAGTTCCCGACTTAGTCGTAGAGGTTTTGTCAGAGGGAAATCAGAATTACGATCTAAAAATCAAAAAGAACCTTTATGAACAATTTCAAATAAAGGAATATTGGATTATTCATCCTGAAACCGGCAAGGCAAACGTCTTTTTTCTCAACGATGGAAGATTTGAGCAACTCCCTACGACCATCGGCAGTTTAACTTCGCCAATGCTTAGCCGAGTATTTACTTTTTAGGGCTATCATAATTCTTTCATCAGGCAGGTATATAATTGAATCATATTAGCAATGTCGCCTTTGTGTACTTTCTCAAGGGGCGTGTGGGGGTTCAGTTCGGGTGCACCCACGAAGCACCAATCAAATGGATAAGGGCTCCTCTGTAACTCGCCCCCATCGCTCGAACCAGTTCCCTCTACTTCCAACTGATAGTAAATTTTATTTTTGTCGGCAATGGCAATAATCTTATCGACAAACCCCTTGCGTGGAATATTTCTGTCGCGCAAAGAAATGGCAACTCCTTTGCCGTGTTCAACACCTTCTGTAATCCAAGTGATGTCGGAAATTAACGCTTGTCTCACTTTCCATTTCCGATAGATGTAATCTGCCAGGTATCCAACTGAGCCACCGCCATGTTCTTCCCAACAGCTAAACACGATGACCCCATCTTTTAATGTTGACGCCACCTGCAAGGCGTTATAAATGCCAAGACGATTGTCGAGATAAGCGGTTTCAATGTAATCTTTCGTTTCGCGAAAATTGACTTTGTAGGTGAGACAAGTGCCGCGGTCGATGGGTCTGGCAAATTTGTAGAACGCATGATCTTCCTTATCAAATTCTAATTCACATTCGATGGGCCCGAGACTATCGCGTCCAACGAGTTTTGTTCCCATGTCAGCATCCGGACTGCCAATGCTTAGCAACTGATTAAAGTAGCGAACGGTAAAGCCAATACTATCCATGTGGGCGAAAATGGCTGTTCTGGGTTTCCCAAATTTTAAGATAATACAATCTTGAAATTCCTCACCGACCACAATGGTTGGCTGAACCTTCCATTTTTTCTTTTCTTTTTTTATCCACTGTCGTAGAAAATCACTCAACGGTTTTTCATGCCCTGACGGAGCCGGGATTTCACACAGGTGTTTTAGCAGGCTCCAGTCTTGTTTGATGCATTTTTGCGAAGTGACTTTCATTTTATTTGCAACATTATCCACAACTTTATCTTAAATTTTCGACAGATAAAAGTGAATTTATGGATGTATTTGTTTTAAGCGAACAAAATTCAGTGGCCAATCATTTTTTGGCAGAGTTGCGCGATGTGAACCAGCAAGGCGATCGGCTTCGGTTTCGGACAAACATGATTCGGTTGGGGGAAATCATGGCCTATGAAATCTCAAAAAAGATGGAATACCAGTCTGTCAACGTGCAAACACCAATAAACACCACACAGATGCATCTTTTGAAAGAGAAGCCCATTTTGCTGACTGTACTCCGTGCTGGGCTGCCCTATTTTCAGGGCTTTTTGAACTATTTTGATTCCTCTGATGCTGGCTTTATTGGTGCTTATCGAAAGGAAGGCAAAGAAGAAATTTCGATTGAATTAGACTACATGGCAATGCCTTCCCTTGAAAATAAGCAAGTAATTTTGATTGATCCGATGTTGGCGACTGGGTTTTCATTTATTCGATCGATTAATGAACTGTCAAAGTATGGTCACCCTTCGCATGTTTTTATTGCGGCATTAGTGGCTGCGCCTGAGGGAATTCAGCGAATAACAGATACGCTAAAGGTGCCTTTCTCACTTTTTACTGTTGCGGTTGACGAAAAGCTGAATGCAGCGTCTTACATTGTACCCGGTTTGGGTGATGCGGGTGATTTGAGTTTTGGGAAAAAAAAATGATCGGCCAGTAAAATGCTTGAGGAGATTTTAAAGGCAATTCCAGTTGTGTTGGCGAGTTGCTTGAAATTTGTTTTAGGGCCAATACAGGGTTACGCACTAAAACTACATCCGCTTACTACAGCCTTATCTACGATTTTGGGGATGATGATCAGCGTAGTAGCCTTTACCTATTTTGGAGATTGGCTGAAGAGACGTTTTTTCCGTGGCTATTTCGAACCGGCAGCGAATCCATCTACTCTGAGAAGAAAATTCTTAGTCATGATGCGAAAATATGGGCTGGGTGGGATTGCCTTTTTTACACCGCTAATTTTTACACCCATTGGTGGTACCCTTTTGGCGCTCAGTACTAATAAGCCGCGTGAGAAGATTCTCGTTTACATGTTAATTAGTGCCATTTTTTGGTCTGCTTTATTCACTTTTGCTGTGTATGCTTTCGGTAATGCCGTTCTGCCAGATTTCATCAAGTAGTTTTTGCCTGCAGTAGGCGTCTGACCGCTCTAAGTGGTCTGACGCCTGCTTTTTCAAGCCTTGATTAATCGCAGCTATGATTGAAAGTTACTTTTTTGGCACTCGGTGCAGTGTTGAGAATGTTCAAACTTTTGTAAGGATAAATTCATTTGCCCGACAACTTTAATATCCTAATTTTGTGAGCTAACCCTACTATTTTATGAGCGTACTCGTTAATAAAGACTCCCGCGTAATTGTTCAAGGATTCACTGGCTCAGAAGGTTCTTTTCATGCAGGTCAGATGATTGAGTATGGCACCAACGTAGTGGGCGGTGTTACTCCCGGCAAAGGAGGCCAGGTTCATTTGGGCAGACCCGTGTTTAATACAGTCAAAGAAGCTGTTGAAAAAACAGGGGCTGATGTTTCGATCATCTTCGTTCCACCCGCATTTGCTGCTGATTCTATTATGGAAGCTGCCGAAGGCGGAATCAAAGTAATTGTAGCAATTACGGAGGGCATTCCGGTAAAGGACATGATGATTGCCAAACAATATGTGAAAGACAAAAAAGTGACACTGGTAGGGCCAAATTGCCCTGGTGTAATTACACCCGGAGAAGCGAAAGTGGGTATTATGCCCGGTTTCGTGTTCAAGAAAGGGAGGATCGGAATTGTGTCGAAGTCCGGAACATTAACCTACGAAGCGGCCGATCAAATTGTGAAGGCTGGTTTAGGGATTAGTACAGCTATTGGTATTGGCGGAGATCCGATTATTGGTACTCCAACCAAGGATGCGGTTGAATTATTAATGAATGATCCTGAGACCGATGCGATTGTCATGATTGGCGAGATCGGAGGTAGCTATGAGCCAGTTGCTGCTCGTTGGATCAAAGAAAACGGAAATAAAAAGCCGGTAGTGGGTTTCATCGCTGGTCAAACAGCTCCTCCAGGACGCAGAATGGGACATGCCGGAGCAATCATCGGTGGTGCAGACGATACAGCCGAAGCCAAAATGAAAATCATGCGCGAGTGTGGGATACACGTAGTAGAGTCGCCTGCCCTTATTGGAGATACGATGTTGAAGGCGTTGGGGAAATAATTTGAAGAGTTAGCAATCAACGTGCTGCCGTAGGAGTAATAAATTCCTCGTTCAATATAAAAATCCAAAAAGCCAAAGAGGTATTCTGTTTTGATAGGCACTTTCAATACCGTCTAAGGCCAGAAAACTATTTTTTGTATTTCTTAGCTGGCTTTCTTTTTTAGCTGATCCTCCTATTTCAAATGTCCATTTTTTGTTAATCAAAAAATCGCCTGAGGCTGGCAAGGAAACCATATAACCCGCATTGTGCAATTGATTGAAAAAAAAGGTTTCACGAAGGCTCCCCACATCGGGTTGATCTTTGAGCGCAAAAGCAAAGTTGGTGTTTTCCAGATAAATCTTATCCGGTTTTTGAAGTGCGGCTACTCCTTTTGGTTGTTGGTAAATTAAATTGAATAAACGCGCGCGTTCTAGATGTTGAATGAAGTTGTTGACCGTATCGCGCCCTAGTTTCATTTTGTTGGCGAGCGAAGCAATATTGGGTGTAAACGGCACGGATTCAGATAGTACGCCCAGTAGTTTTTTAATGGTGACCACATTGCCAGCTGTGTATCGTTCAATTGCGGCCAAGTCGGTTTCTAGTACAGTATTAAGTACTTGATTTAGCTTAATAATAAAATCTCCTTCCGGCTCGTGGTAGCTAAAAGGGAAATAGCCGTTGCGCAGATAATTTTTAAATAGAGGCAGTATTTTTTTTGGAAAAGTGAGCGCTGAAATTATGCCTTGCGGGTTTTTTACTATGTCCTCTAGACTGAAAATGGGATAAACCTGGTGCTGAAAAAAGTGCAGGTATTCCCGAAACGAAAGCCCTGTCAATTCATAAGATAACACCCTTCTACTGAGATCAGCCTGGCCTTTTTGTATTTCCAATGCAGACGATGCGGTGAAGATGACCTGTAGACTTGGATGTCCATCGTAAATATTTTTCAATTGAGTAGACCACTGAGGATACTTGTGGATTTCGTCAATCAGCAAAACACGACCGTCATTTTTCTCGAATTCTTCGGCCAAGTCAAGGAGTGAATGATCATAAAACCAGGGGTGATCAGCAGTTACGTAAAGTCCTTTGCCCGCCAAACCATACTTGAGATATTGCAGCAATAACGTGGTTTTGCCGATGCCACGCAGGCCTTTGATGCCCAGCATCCGCTGCTTCCAATGGATGGATTGGGAAAGCGTGCGGGTAAACTCGTTGGTGATAGGTTTCAGCAAGGCGGCTTGAAAAGTAAAAAGACGATCCAGCATAATTGACTTGGGTTCAAGTCAAAAATAGTAATAAAATGACTTGAGAACAAGTCATTTATCGCAGTTGTTTCTATTCACCAACAACCCGTTGCCATCAATCTTAGCCTTCTGAGGGTTTGAATCTAAGTTGGTAATTAATAGTTGGAGAAGAACACCAACAAGAGCGAGGGTAAACAAAGAAACGGCATTGCGAGCACCAGCTTGGATTTGTGTGATGGGGCGAAACAATCTCCGGTAATGAAACTCAAACTTCGAAACGGTGATCGCTCACGCCACTAAAAAAATGCATGTTAACCGTGGACGTACGACTTCCTAAAAAAAATGATGAAACTCAGGCAACCTTTAAATTTACGACCTCCAATTCTGCTCCTTTGGTGATAGCGTCTCCTCCCTTTTGCAAGACCACCTCCGTCATTTCATCCGAAAGATAATAATGGCCACAGTTGGTACAAACTTCAGCGGGCACATTCTTGATTAGTACAATGGTCTGGTTCTTTTCGAGGGTTACGGTTACAAGCCCTTTTTCCGTTGCTCCATTATGGCATAAAACGCAGTTCATGGTTTTTTCTTTTTTGTTCTAAAATCACTTTCCCAAACATCAGTGGTGGCCTCATAGGTCGTAACCACAATACATTTAGTCAGCCCCTCATCGCTCGCCACCACAATGTGCAGATTCTTGAAGTTTGCAAGACCGAGCATTAAATAGCTCGGGTAAGGCTTGTCATCTAAATATTCTCTAATTACTTCCCCAGTTTCAATTACGTGTTTAACGTCCCCGACCGAAATATCACGCTTAAACATTTGATGAATAGCATGATCACTGAAAACAAGAGTTTTACAAATCATTACAGCACATCCAATAGTATGCAAAAATAGTATAAAATCGCTGTTCTATACGTTACGGGATAGAATCTCCTGCCGTTATTGGTGTTCCCTGCCGTTTTTGGTGTTCTTCACCTACAACCTGTTGCTCTCTATTTTTAACCCAGATTATGCAATGCTGACGGTACTGTCAGCATTGCATAATTGACGAATGAAAATCAACGATTTAGCCCCAAGTAAGAAAACCAAGTTGGTGATTTTCATTGTCAGGTCAGACGATAAATGTCTGACTCTGACCGCAAGCGTCACGAGGTTTAACCTTGACATCCGCCTCAG
>JAJTGQ010000129.1 GCA_021299455.1 Flammeovirgaceae bacterium
CCATTTTGATCGGGATCATTCAAATACAACGCTTCCGATACCCCATGGTCAGCTGCTCCGGTTATTGGATAATCTGCGTCAAGTAAGCGTTTATAAGCAGTTGCCAAATCTTTCCGAGTGGGGTATACAATCGCTGTATGAAAAAGCCCAGCGGCTTTTGTAGGTGCAGGAGGAGCGTTCCTGCTATACCATGTGTTTAGTCCAATATGATGGTGGTAGCCACCTGCTGAGATAAAAGCGGCTTCTGATCCAAATTTTGTTGTTATCTCGAAACCCAGGAGATCGCAATAGAATTTAAGAGAGCGGTCGAGGTCGGCTACTTTTAAATGGACATGGCCGATGCGGGTTTCGCTGGGGATGGTGTAGTCAGATTTCATAAGTTCACGGTTCAAAACTGTTACAGGTTGCCAGTTCCAAGTTATTTAATAAATGGTAACTGGAAACGGATACCATAGATTTATTCGCTTCTAAGGCTTTTGACCGGATTTGCTCTAGCGGCTCGAATGGCCTGATAGCTGATCGTTAGCAAAACAATAGACATGACAAGTAAAAAACTCAGTAAATAAGTCGGAACGTCAATAGCCGTGTGATAGGTAAAATTGCTAAGCCATTGATTCAGTAGATAGTAGGACAGGGGAGTGGCCACCATAAAACCAATGAATAGAAGAAGTGCGAAGTCTTTGTATATCAATTTTAAGATAGACGAAATGCTAGCGCCCAACACTTTACGTACACCGATTTCTTTCACTTTGCGCTGTACGATGAAAAGTACTAATCCGTATACTCCCAGACACGAGATCAAGATAGCAATACCACTGAATGACTGGATGATCCGGCCAAAGTTTTGAAACACTGCATATTGTTCATTCAATTGCTGATCGAGAAAGGAATATTCAAAAGCTTTTTCGGGGAAAACGGTTAACCATTCTTTTTCCAATTGACTGATCACATTTTCTATATTTCTGTTTTCAAATTTGATAGATAGCGTATTGAATTGGTTGGGGTCTATAGAGACAATCAATGCAGAGATGGGTGTAGTAAGTGCAGCAAAGTTGAAATCTTTCACCACGCCTATCACTCGACCCTCTTTTCCTTCGCGATTAATTGTTTTTCCAAGAGCCTGTGCCGGGCTGTCCCATTTGAATTCGTTAACGGCCGTTTCGTTGATGATAAAAGCTTCTTTCGGATCTGTTGCATAGTCGCGACTGAAGCTTCTACCCGCAACTAGCTCCATTCCATATGCTGATAGAAAGTCATAGTCGGCAGAAATATTTGCACAGAATAGATTATCTTCCTTTGCAAAACCTTCCGGTATGACTCCTCGGTAAACAGCACCCACACCAGGAGCGCCCGATGATAAAGTCGTATGAACAATTCCAGATTGGGCTTCAATCGCATTGCGAAAACTTTGTAACCGACTCTTGAAGGTGGAATCTGTTTGTTGGAAAAAGCCATTTAGGTTCTGGCTATACAGCGGGATACTGATGACATGTTCTTTTTGAAAACCGAGTGGACGACTTTCCAGGTAGTTTAATTGTTTCAAAATAAGTATGGATCCGGATACCAGAGCGCAAGCAATGGTAAGCTGTATAACCACCAATGATTTTCGCAGTAACTGACTACCCACATCCTGAGTTCCATTTCCCTTTAGGGCACCAACCGATTCGAACTGAGTGACAAAATAAGCAGGGTATCCACCAGCGAGTAATGTGATTACTGCTAATAGAACAAAAGAAACAGCAACCAGTGTAACATCTACCGATTGAAAAAACTGCAAATTTTTTCCTGTCAATTGGTTTAGTATAGGCAATGTCAATTCAAAGGCAAGATAGCTCATCAAAAGTGCCACGGAACAGAATAGAAAACTCTCTGCTAAAAACTGAGCAATTAATTGGTACTTCATCGACCCCAAAATTTTGCGAATTCCAATTTCTTTTATTCGTGATAGGGATTGTGCGGTGCTGAGATTAATATAGTTTATGCATGCGATGAGCAAGGTCAGTAAACCAGCCGCCACAAAAATGTAGATGTTAGTCATCGAATTGGTTGGCGTAGGCTCACCTTGTAATGTGCTCTTGAGGTGGATATCTTTAACAGGCATTAAGGCAAATTTTTGCCCTACCTGTACCCTGGGATCGGCATACTTTTTTAGAAATGCATCCATTTGATCATTGACACTTTGGTAAGTAGCTCCGTCTTTTAGCAGGACATATGTGTAAGAATGACTGATCACAAAATTCATTGCTAAATTCTTGCGCAGAACTGCTTCTGTTTTTTCATCTTCTAGCTCATACATGTCATCGAAGGGTGCGAGCATGTTGAATCGCAAATGTGAGTTTTCCGGAAAGTCTTTCACAACACCGATTATTTTAAACGGGTGCTTACCTGAAAGCAGTAGAGACTCACCAACTGGATTCTTGTCACCAAAGTACTTGATTGCCATTTCTTCGTTAATGAGCAACGTATACTTATCGTGCAAGGCACTAAAAGCACTGCCTTTGACAAACTCAATAGAAAATATTTTTAGGAAAGCAGAATCAACGAAATAGACGTTCGACTCTTCAAAGGCTTTGTCATTTTC
>JAJTGQ010000090.1 GCA_021299455.1 Flammeovirgaceae bacterium
CACCTTTATGCTAGTATAATAGTTCACACGGATCAATACGAATTCAAAAATAGTGGTAACAGGGGATTAAAACTATTTGTCGTCAAGGGAACAATACCGCCACCAATGGGTTTCTTATATAAGAATTTTTTCACTTTCTGTACATTTGAAGATAAACCATTCCTATGAAAAACCTTTTACTCATCGCTTTCATGGCCGGCTTCACCCCTGCTCTTTCGCAAACAGAGACAGAAACTTTTGTCAAGGATTTTGACGATCGAAAAAATAAGTTACAACATGATGGCATGGTTGTATTGGGTTCTTGGGCAAGTGCGAATATCATCGGGAGTGCCATCGGGTATGGGCTTTCAACCAGTAACGAAGAAAAAGAATTTTACATCATGAACGGCTCGTGGGGTCTCATTAACCTTGGTCTCGCTTTACCTGCGCTATTGACCAAGCCAAAACCAACGGCATCGCTGTACGACCTTCAAAGAAATCAAACAAAATTTGAAAAGATATTCTTAGCCAACGCGGTGCTTGACGTGGCCTACATTGCAGGAGGCTTTTACCTGAAAGAGTATGCAAGCAACCAGTCGGCACTCAAAGATCAAGAACGATTTAATGGATTTGGCAATGCAATTATCCTGCAAGGTGCAGGCCTGATGGCTTTTGATATCGCGATGACGCTGCTGACTGCTAAAAATAGGAGAACCCATCTAGATCCTTTTTTGAAGAAGACCTATTTCTCGTTCTCCGGCAATTCATTGCGCTTGGGGTATCGGTTTTAAAGAAATATTCGTTTCTTGTTTCGCTAATGAGTAGTTTGTATTTTAGCTAAATTGGGAATTTGTATCTCCACTTTTTCAAAACATGCCCCTTAGTCTCAACGAAATTAGAAAACGTGCTACCGAATTTTCCAAAGAATGGGAGAATGTGACTGACGAGCGTGCGGAGGCGCAGACGTTTTGGAATAACTTCTTCAATATTTTTGGTGTATCACGCAAGCGAGTAGCCAGTTTTGAAAAGCCCGTAAAGAAAGCCGATGGACATCAGGGATTTATTGACCTGCTTTGGAAAGGGATTGTACTGGTAGAACATAAAAGCAAAGGCAAAGACCTTGAAACTGCTTACAAACAAGCAAAAGACTATTTCCCTGGCCTCAAAGACGAGGAGTTGCCACGGTACATTGTGGTTTCCAATTTTCAAGACATTAAGCTTTTTGATCTGGAAAGCAATACCGACTCAGAATTCAAACTAAAAGATTTGTACAAAAACATAAACCTATTCGGGTTTATTAGTGGATACCAGCAAAAAGTTTACAAAGATCAGGAACCTGTAAACATAAAGGCAGCCGAACTAATGGGAGGTTTGCACGATGCACTTCTGGCCAATGGCTATCAGGGGCATGAATTGGAAGTGATGCTGGTGCGCTTGTTGTTTTGTCTCTTTGCCGAAGACACAACCATATTTGAGAAGCAGCAGTTTACCGAATACATTGAGCTACGCACTAATCCAGACGGCAGCGATCTGGGCATTCACCTTGGGCAACTCTTTCAAACATTAAATGCAGCCGAAGACAAGAGACAGAAAAATCTAGACGAGCAAGTAGCCGCTTTTCCATATGTGAACGGTTCACTCTTTGCCGAAACGATTAACCTTGCATCGTTTAACAGCGAAATGCGCAGCAAATTATTGAAGTGCTGCTATTTCGATTGGAGCATTATTTCACCTGCCATCTTTGGTTCTATGTTCCAAAGTGTAATGAATCCAAAAGAACGCAGAAATTTAGGCGCTCACTATACCAGTGAAAAGAACATTCGCAAAGTAATCGATGGTTTGTTTTTAGATGAGTTAAAAGAAGAATTTGAAAACATCAAAACCAACAAATCAAAACTCGTAAAATTTCAAGAGAAGATCGCCAAACTTAAATTTCTCGATCCCGCTTGCGGCAGTGGTAACTTTCTTATCATTACTTACCGGGAGCTGCGTTTGTTGGAAATTGAAATACTCAAAATATTATTCAAGGGCCAATACGTTACCGATGTAAGTACCCTAAGCAAAATTGATGTAGACGCTTTTTATGGCATAGAGTACGAAGAATTTGCTTCGCAGATTGCACAAGTGGCCATGTGGTTGATCGATCATCAAATGAACATGAAACTCTCTGCAGAATTTGGAGAATACTACAAGCGCTTGCCATTGCGAAAAAGTGCAACCATTGTGCACGGAAATGCTTTACGCATTGATTGGCAAAGTCTGCTGAATCCAGTAAATAGTATCTACATAGAGGCCGAGCATGTTAACATCTATAAAGGCGAAGAGCCTGTAGAGAAATATAAAGTAGCCAATATAAAAGCTAAAACAGTAACGATTGTTGAGGGAGCCAAACCCAAAACAAAAGAAAAAACAACGTATGATTATGTTTTTGGGAATCCGCCTTTTATAGGCACGGCTTATCAAAATAACGAGCAAAAAGAAGACATGACAAAGGTTTTCAATGGAGTAAAATCATTTGGAATGCTTGACTATGTAAGTGCGTGGTATTTGAAGGCTGCCAGTCTTATTCAGAATTCAAAAACACAAGTTGCTTTTGTGTCAACGAACTCCATTTCGCAGGGCGAACAACCAGCCCTGCTTTGGAATGAGCTTTTTAGGCTTAATATAAAAATCAAATTTGGTCACCGTACATTCAGATGGAATAATGAAGCAAAAGGCAAAGCAGCTGTACATGTAGTAATAATTGGTTTTAGCATAGAAGATAGCCATAATAAGAAACTCTTCGACTACAACGACATTAATGGCGAACCTCTTTCTAGGAGAGTAAAGAACATAAATCCTTACTTGGTTGCTGGTGACGACTTAACTCTTGCGTCCGTCAATAAGCCTATTTCTAATGCTCCCCTTATGCAATCAGGAAGTGCGTTGCGAGACGGAGGCTTTTTGATTATTTCTGATGTAGAGAAAGATGCGTTTGTTAAAAAGCACCCAGAAGCAAAGAAGCTAATAAAGAAATTTTATAGTGGCGATGAATTTATCAATGGTTTCAATCGATGGTGCTTAAGGCTAAAAGATACAGAGCCTGCTGAATTGAGAAAATATCCCGAAATTCTGTTGCGTTTAGAGGAAGTCAAAAAGTTTAGGGAAGCAAGCACCCGAGCTAATACAAAAAGAATGGCGGCTTTTCCTTATCTATTTGCCGAGGAAAGGCAGCCCAATTCTGACTTTCTGTTAATTCCAAAAGTAAGTTCTGAGAACAGAATCTATATACCGATTGGCTACATGACTCAGGATGATATTATCACAGACAAAAACTTCTTCGTTCCAAAAGCATCGTCTTACCATTTTGGCATTCTTACTTCGTTAATGCACATGACTTGGATGCGTTATACATGCGGTCGTCTTGAAAGTAGATATAGCTATTCAAATACAATTGTCTACAACAACTTCCCTTGGCCTCAAGATTTACCAAAACAAAAAATTCAAGGAGTAGAGAAATTAGCACAACAAGTTTTAAAAGTCCGTGAGCGTTATCCAAAAAGTTCATTAGCCGACCTCTATGACCCTCTTACGATGCCTGCAGATTTGGTAAAAGCCCATCAAGACTTAGACAAATTCGTAGATACTTGCTACCGCGCACAACCTTTTGATACGGAAATGCAGCGAATCGAGTTCCTATTTGATCTGTACAAGCAATACACCCAACCACTATTCGGTTCCGAGAAAAAGAAGAAGGGTAAGAAGTAACTTGGAGAATACTTGGATCGTCAGTTATTTAACCTCGCCTGTGAGGCACTGACCTTTATCTCTGACAAAAAGTACTACTAAAAGAAGTGACCCCGGCAGGAATCGAACCTGCATCTTCAGAATCGGAATCTGAAATACTATCCATTGTACTACGGAGCCAGATACAATCAACTGCAAAAATAGAACAAATCAACTGGCTTTGAAAGCCTTATTGAATAACGGCCACTACTTCGATTTCAATCAAAAAATCAGGATCAACCAGTGAAGTAACACCTACCAGTGTGCTGGCTGGCGGTTGACTTGTAGAGAAATAGGATTTTCTTACTTCGCGGAAAACGGCCACGTCTTTAGGTTGGCAATTTACTATATAGGTATTAACCTTAACCACATCCGCGAAAGTAGCACCTGCTTGGGTCAGCACGCGTTGAATATTCTCAAATACCTGAATGGTTTGAGCCTTCAAATCGCCCTTGGCAACTACTGCACCTGCCGCATTCAAAGGCACTTGCCCGGAAATATAAATCGTCCTTCCTCCACGCACCACTGTGGCATCGCTATACCCTACCGGCTTCGGATTAATAAATTCTTTCTTTTGCGCCATAGCTGATACACTTATTGCAATACAAAAAAACAATACTGTCTTTTTCATTTTTTTTAAGAAACAACTCTTTACTGGACTTACGAATAAGATTGCTATTGCCACAAATAACACGACTGTACACGAATATTTCCTTGAATTGATTCGTGCTTATTGGTGCATTTGTGGCTACACTCCCAACCACTAGCTACATCAATTTTTAAATATG
>JAJTGQ010000049.1 GCA_021299455.1 Flammeovirgaceae bacterium
GATGTAACCGTAGGAGACAACATAAAAACCTACACAGCCGACAAAACTTCCGACATTTATACTTTCGACTATACAGGTACTGCAACTTCCCTTACTTTTATTGTTACCGATGTAAAGGGCAGAACCGCTGATGAGACTGCTGCAATAAAGCCAATACAAGTAGTTGATGCCAATATCACTTCTGATGTATCATGGGCAAATGACAAGCAATATCTGTTAAAAGGAAACATTTTTGTGACCAACAATGCAAAACTAACGATCGCTCCTGGTACCATCATATTGGGTGATAAGGTTTCAAAAGGTTCGTTGATAATTGAGCGAGGATCTCAATTGATTGCTGCCGGTACAGCTGCGTTGCCTATCGTGTTTACTTCATCTGCTCCCGCTGGATTCAGAAACTATGGCGATTGGGGTGGCTTGGTTATTCTAGGCAGGGCAATTAACAATCAAGGTGCAAATGTAAATATTGAAGGTATTACGGCAGGAAACCTAGGTCAATACGGTGGTACGATAGACACTGACAATTCTGGAACGATTACGTATGTTCGAGTTGAGTTTGCCGGAATCGCTCTTTCAACAGATAACGAACTGAATGGCATTACTCTCGGTAGCGTAGGAAGCGGAACAACCTTTAATCACGTGCAAGTATCCTATTCTGGTGATGATAGCTTTGAGTGGTTTGGCGGAAAAGTAAACGCAACCCACTTAGTGGCTTATAGAGGTTGGGATGATGATTTTGACACCGATTTCGGATTTTCTGGAAAAGTTCAATTCGCAGCTTCTTTCCGTGATCCGGATATTGCTGACAAATCAGGATCAAATGTTTTTGAGTCAGACAATGACGGCAATGGATCTACCAACACCCCCCTTACTTCTGCCATTTTTGCAAATGTTACTGCGTTTGGCCCGCTGGCTCATGCCCGATTAAGTAGCGGAGCATTGAGCAACGGAGCTGTTAGCGCGAACTATCAAAATGGAGCGCATATCCGCAGGAACACTGCGCTTCAAATCTGGAATTCTATTATCGTTGGAGCCGGCACTACAGGCAACTTCCCCTTCCGTTTCACCAATAGCTCCGGAGGAGGTGCCAATACAGCCGCTGTTGTGAAAGGAAACTATATTGCTCGTGCGGTAAGTGCAACTGCTTTAACACCAACATCTGGCGCTACCGATAAGGGCTATGTAGTAGACAATTTTGCAACTGACAATACAGTCGAAAGTCCCCTGAATAAAGTTGATCTATCAGCATTGTTTACCGGTTTAACAGGCGCAGCAGACATTAACAATCCTAAAGCGACTGTTGTATTGGCTACCAATTCAACATTGGCCACAGGCGCCATTGATCTTACGGCTGCCGGATTAACACAAACGACTTACAAAGGCGCTGTGGGAACTACGATAGGATGGTTAGGTGAAACATGGGTGAACTTCTCACCACAGACTACTCAGTATTAATTCGAATACGTTTTAAAACAAAAAACCCGGATATTTGTCCGGGTTTTTTTTATCTCTATGAAATTCAAAGTTTTTGCCTTTTGTCTATCCATTTTCGGGCTCACAATTGCGTGTGCTACAAAGGATAAGAAATATAGCTCAAGTGATTGTTTGCCCATTGACAAACAAAATCAAATCTTGAGGCAAATGGTCCGCTATGCGAACAAACTTGCGCCAGAGGCGAGCCATAAAACGAAGTTTAACTCTGAATTTAATTGGTATTACGACAGGGCCTTCAACGAATCAAAAATTCTTTTCTGCTTCAAAGAGAATGATACTTGTCAATTGCTTGTTGCTCGTAAAGCGAGAAGTGTCACCCCGATGGAAGAAGGAATAGCAATCAAAGTAAAGTTAAATCAACAAGACAGCTTGGTTTATTATGAGGAAGTATTTAGAATGTGGAAAATGCCAGCAGACAGTTTGATTAGCCGGGGTAAGTATTTGTTTGACCGATTGGTCAATAAAGAAGACCTTACTATTTACTATTCTAAATTCCAGAAAGACAGATTTATAGAATTTCCTGACCAACGGTTTTCATTTGACGTTTCGAAAAGGAGATGGAGAGATAGCGAGCTAGATACTTTACGGTTAAAGTAACTTTTAGGTCAAAATTAAGAGCTAAACAATCCCCTTTTGTATTTCAACTCTGTAGTTTAAATCAAACGTTTTTTTCAATAACAGTCGCAAGAAGAATACATTGAGTTCCCAGACGAAATCAACTAATATGATGCTCAAGAGCGTCAATGGAAGCAACGAGAGAGGCCTCTCCCCTAGACGTTCACAAACCCCACTCTTTTTTAGAAATACAAAAAAGCTCTAAAGTGTTTAGAGCTAAGTTTTAGTTCCCCTACCCCATTAAGCCATTATTAATTCAATGTTAAAAGCATAACCTTTTGGTTACGTGCGCTAAAATTTGAATTAACATTTTTGTTATATTTTTGAGAAAAATTAATCCGCATTGATAGCATATTTTTCGTGTGCAAACGTTTATCAATCAAAGTAGTTTGTATTAAAACAGTTGGCTCTCACTCTCAAAGCATTGAATCTTTGGTTTGACCTGATTGTTTGGCAGCTCCACGGTATTAATTATTGTAAAATGGAAAGATACGTGAAGAAGATTTTGTTTACAGTTGGCTCATACAACCAAGTTACCCAGATGCACGCCATCGCCTCGCATCTTCCCGAGTACGATTGTTATTTCAGTCAATTTTATAGCGACAATTTTGTTTTGCAATCGCTGGTAAAAGCAGGTGCGGCCGACCATACGATTTTGTCGGGCGGCTTCAAAAATTCATCGGATAGATACCTTCAGCAAAATGGCCTGAAGAACGATTATCAACAATTGGTCTATAACAATCACTACGACTTAGCAGTCGTATGCAGCGACTTGTTGGTGCCGAAATCCATTCGAAAAACCAAAACCGTGTGGGTGCAAGAAGGTATGACCGACCGATTGACCCCTTGGTCGAAAGTGGTGAAATGGCTAGACATGCCACGCTATTGGGCGTTCAATACTTCGTTGAATGGCACTTCCGATTTGTGTGATATTTATTGCGTGGCCAGCGAAGGGTATAAAGATCATTTCAAAAAACTGGGTACCGATCCGGCCAAACTTATTGTCACCGGCATGCCTAATTTTGACAACGTGGAGGCGTTCGCGCACAATTCTTTCCCCCATCGCCATTTTGTTCTTGTTGCTACCTCTGACATTAGAGAATGCACTGGTATTGAAAACCGTCCTCAGTTTATTCGCAAATGTGTGGCCATCGCCAATGGTCGGCAGTTAATCTTTAAGCTCCATCCTAACGAGCGAAAAGAGAGGGCACTTCGCGAAATAAGAGAAAACGCACCCGAAGCTTTGGTCTATACCGATGGCAACATCAACCACATGATCTTTCATTGCGAAGAGTTGATCACACAATATTCTACGGTTGTTTATGTAGGCATAGCATTGGGCAAAAAAGTACATTCCTTTTTTGATGTTGATGATTTGCGTAAAAAAGCGCCTATTCAAAATGGTGGCCGTTCGGCTGAACATATTGCCGAAGTATGTAGGCGTTACATTGAAACGAACAAAAACAAACGTCAATTTTTGACACAAGAATTGCCAACGGTAGAAGCATCGTACCAAAAAATTGCCTGCTAATGACCCACGAAAAGAGTGTTGTCACCGTTATTCAGGCACGCACCAGCTCTACTCGTTTGCCTGGCAAAGTGTTACTGCCGCTATTCGGGGATACACTGCTGGCCAGAATGATTGAACGTGTTTCGTTTGCTAAAAAAATCGGAAGAATAGTGGTAGCGACCACAACAAGTGAAGAAGACGCACAGATTGTCGAATGGTGCCAACAAAACCAGATTGAGGTATACCAAGGAAGCAAATCCGATTTACTTGATCGACATTATCAGGTAGCCATCAAACACAAGGCTGACGTGGTAGTAAAAATTCCTTCAGATTGTCCGTTGATAGACCCGGGAGTAATCGATAATGTAATTGGCTTTTATTTATTGAACCAAAACAAGTTTGATTATGTGAGCAACCTCCACCCCGCCACGTTTCCCGATGGAAACGATGTAGAAGTGATGTCGTTTGCAGCGCTGGAAATCGCTTGGGAAAATGCAACGGCTACAATGGAGCTAGAGCACACCACACCTTATCTGTGGGAGAACCCAAGCCAGTTTAGAATTGGAAATGTAACCTGGGAAACCGGACTTGACTATTCGATGAGCCACCGCTGGACGATCGACTACCCGGAAGACTATGAATTTATCAAGCAAGTCTATGAAAGGCTATATCCAATAAATCCAAAATTTTCCTTGAGCGACATTCTTCAACTTTTGGAAAACGAACCGACACTCAAAAAAATTAACGAGAAATGGGTGGGCGTGAATTGGTATAGAAACCATTTGCATGAACTGAAAACAGTTGGAAAAGAACAGACAAGGGTTTTGGTTGGGGCTTAGGTGGCGAAAGTACTGCGAGAGAATAGAAGTCAGAATATAGAAGTCAGAATATAGAAGTCAGAATTAAGAAGTTAGAAGTCAGAATTAAGAAGTTAGAAGTTAGAATTAAGAAGTCAGAATTAAGAAGTTAGAATAAGTGTTAGAATAAGTGTTAGAATAAAAAGTTAGAACAAGATGTTAGAATAAGAAGTTAAATGTAAAACGGAGAAATTGGAAATAAGAAGTAAGATAGTAGTATCATATTAACGTCAAATCTTCAACACTTAAATACATCAACACCTCAACACGTCAACACATCTACACATCTACACTTCAACACATTAAAACATTAAAACATTAGCACATTAAAATGACCCACAACGAACTAAAAGAACTAGCGCTAAAAGTAAGAGAGAACATCGTTCGACTATCCACAGATGGCGGTTGCTTTACTGGCGCTTCTCTTTCATGCGCAGACTTGTTTGTATTTCTGTATTCCAGGTTCTTGAGTGTGTCGCCCGAAAATTTGGAAGACCCCAATCGCGACTACCTGTTTCTTTCAAAAGGCCATGATGTGCCTGCGCTTTATGGACTCTTCGCTGAAATTGGCTTCATCGAAAAATCTCGCCTTGACAATCATTTGAAAACAAGTGATAGCATCTATTGGCATCCGAATACTAAAATTCCTGGAGTTGAATTTCATTCTGGATCGTTGGGCCATTTGCCTTCGGTAGCGATGGGTGTGGCGTTGGATTGTAAATGGAAAAATCAAACAAACAAAGTAGTAGTAGTAACAGGCGATGGCGAATTGAATGAGGGTTCGGTTTGGGAGGCTGCTCTGGTAGCGGCAGCATATAAATTGGATAATTTGATTTGGATTGTTGATCGGAATTATTTTCAAGCCAATGTGGCTACTGAAGAATTGATTCCGCTGAATTCCATCAAAGAAAAGTTCGAAACCTTTGGCTGGAATGCGGTAGATGTAGATGGGCACGATTTTGAAAAATTGGACGACACGTTCTCAACGCTGCCCTTAGGAAATAAAAAACCGACCATCGTGGTGGCGCATACGGTTCGAGGAAAAGGATTACCAAGTATCGAGCGAAGAGCAGATCGTTGGTTTTGCAATTTCACACACGAAGAAGTGAATGCGTTGCTGGAAGAATTGCATGAGAACAAAATGGCGGAATTGAACTCGGAGACTCTTGTTGTTAGATAGTTGGCAAGTGGTAGTCGGTAATGGATATTCAGTGATGAGTAAATAAATAGTAAAACGGCATTCAGTTGAAAGACATTCTAACTTCTAAATTCTGACTTTTAACTTCTTTTATTGTAAATGAACTACGAACAATCAATTACAGAACTTGCACTAGCAGATGAGCGCTACGTTATCATGACGGCAGAGAATCGTGCATTGATTCGCAACATCCCCAATAATCCACTTTTGGTCAATCGATTCATTGATACGGGTATCACCGAACAAACCATGATTGGCATGGCCGCTGGGTTGGCGTTGCGTGGCCGCGTACCGATTGTCCATGCACTGGCCGCTTTCTTAACAATGCGAGCCTTTGAATTTATACGCACCGATGTGGGTATTGCTAATCTTCCAGTAAAGTTGACTGGATTCATTCCCGGATTTTTATCGGATGGCAACGGACCAACCCATCAAGCCATTGAAGACGTTTCCATTATGCGAGGGATTCCTGGTATGCACGTTTTTGCCCCTGCGGATGAGGAAGATATGTTGTTAATGCTTCCTGAAATCTGGCACTCCAAAGCTCCTAGCTATACGCGCGCTAATTTGATCAAACCACTTTATCAACACGATAAGAATTTCACGATTGGAAAATCGGAAGTAGTTGCAGAAGGTACGACAGTTACGTTTCTAACGTATGGTATGCTCTTCAACCAAGTTTTTGAGGCAAGGCAGCTATTGGAACAGCAAGGCCTTTCGGTAGGGCTTGTAAACATGCGTTGCCTAAAGCCAGTAGACGAAGAGGTCATTCTCAAAGTAGCAAGAGAAAGTGATTTAATCGTGACTGTGGAAGATCACTTCAAAATTGGCGGCTTGTTTTCTATTGTTGCTGAAGTCTTATTGAATCACCAACAACTAGCAAACGTACAATCGCTTTCGCTGAATGAACGTTGGTTCAAACCCGGCCGACTGGCTGATGTACTAGGCAACGAAGGTTTTACTCCAGAAAAGATAGCCGTTCAAACCATGAATATGCTGGAAACTCGTCAACACGTCAACACGTTAACCACGTCAACACATTAATCATGACCAGTCAATATCCCGACATCACTATCTCCAATTCGCTGTACGAACGTGCCAGGCAAGTAATGTTCCCGGTAACACAAACAATGGCCAAAGGTCCTTCGCAATATGTAAATGGAGTTGCCCCAAAGTACTTGGCAAAGGGAAAAGATGCGCATGTGTGGGATGTGGACGGAAACAAATACATTGACTACAACATGGCTATCGGGCCTGTTTCATTAGGCTACTGTTATGATCGGGTCGATCAGGCCATCCAAAAGCAGCTAAGGGATGGAATCACCTTTTCGTTGATGCACCCACTCGAAGTAGAATTAAGTGAACTGATTCATAAAATTATTCCCAACGCGGAAGGAGTACGCATCGCCAAAACCGGAGCGGAGGTGTGCAGCGCGGCAGTGCGGGTATCACGCGCTTTCACGGGAAGAAAAAAAGTGCTGTGTTGCGGCTATCACGGCTGGCACGACTGGTACATCGGCACCACCAGCCGCGCGGAAGGAATTCCGGCCGAGATAAAAGAACTTACGGCAACGTTTGATTACAACAACATTGAATCGCTTCGCAGCAAATTAGACGAAGACGTTGCCTGCGTGATTTTGGAGCCTTTTATTTTTGAAGCTCCCAAGGACGATTTCTTGCAAAAGGTGCAAGCGCTCTGCAAGGCCAACGGTAGCCTGCTGATTTTTGACGAAATGTGGACTGGGTTCCGAATAGCCATCGGGGGCGCACAGGAGTATTTCGGCATCACGCCCGACTTAGCAGTTTACTCCAAGGCCTTTGCAAATGGAATGCCGATCGCCCTGCTTGCAGGACGCAAGGACGTGCTTCAACTTTTTGAAAAAGATGTTTTCTTTTACTCTACGTTTGGTGGCGAAGTGCTGTCTATGGCGGCAGCGATGGCCACACTGCATGAAATGATTGATCAAAATGTGCCAAAAGTATTAGCAGAGAAGGGCAAGCGACTCAAAGAAGGCTACAACGAATTGGCAGCCAAATACCAACTTACTGCGGTGACGACTTGCCAAGGCTTTGATTGTCGTACGATAATTACCTTCAATGCATCCGCTGGCGATCCGCTGATCTTAAAATCATTTGTTCAACAAGAAATGATCAAGCGCGGTGTTCTTTGGGGAGGATTTCATAATGTTTGCTTTACCCACTCAGAAGAAGATATCAATTACACCTTAAAAGTATATGATACCGTTCTCTCTCTTCTTGCCGAAGCACTGAAAGGAAACGATATAGCCTCACTTCTTCTTGGAAAACCGGTTGAAGCCGTTTTTAGAAAAGTAGGAGATGTTCAAAAAGCGTTTAAAGAAAAGGCGTTACACTAATGGAATTATTTTCACTAGCGGGGAAAACAGCGATTGTTACAGGCGCTTGTGGCTTGATTGGAAAAAATCACTGCGAAGCTTTAGCAGAAGCCGGGGCAAAAGTAATAGTTGCTGACTTAGATGAAGCAGCGGCTATCGAGGCCGCAAAGAAACTGGGAGATAAGCACATGGGAATAGGTCTTGATGTTGCTAACGATCTATCGGTTATGGAGGCGAAAGAAGCGGTAATGGTGCGGTATGGAAAGATTGACATCCTGGTGAACAATGCAGCGATTAATGATATGTTCGAAAATCCTTCTGCTGCATTGGAACTATCCAAGTTTGAAAATTATCCACTGACTCTTTGGAAAAAATCTTTAGAGGTAAACATAACTGGCGTTTTCTTATGTAGCCAGATTTTTGGCTCCGTTATGGCAGACGCCAAGAGTGGAAGCATTATCAACATTGCTTCTACATATGGTTTAACAGCTCCCGACCAGAGACTGTATCGAAACGAAAATGGTGAGCAAACTTTTTACAAATCTGCTTCCTACCCAACCACCAAGGGAGCTGTCATCAGCTTCACGCGATTTCTTGCTGCTTATTGGGGTGACAAAGGAGTACGTGTGAATACGTTGTCACCAGGGGGCGTGGAGAATGGCCAGCAAGAATTTTTCAAGAAAAATTACAGCCATCGAACACCATTGGGAAGAATGGCACAACCAACCGACTATAAAGGCGCGATTGTGTTCTTGGCAAGTGAGGCTTCAAGCTACATGACCGGAGCAAATTTGGTAGTGGATGGAGGGTGGACTATAATCTAATTTTAGATTTATGATGTACGATTTTAGATTTAATCACCAACTAATAAAACCGAGCAAACGCAACCTCAAATCGTAAATCTATAATCATCAATCGTAAATGAATCAAGATGTCAATTACAGAAATAAAAAGAAGAGCTGAGAAAATAAAGTTAATGATCACTGATGTTGATGGCGTGCTCACTGACAATGGCGTTTATTATTCCGGCAACGGTGAAGAACTGAAAAGGTTTTCTTTTCGCGATGGCATGGGCGTAGAGCGTTTGCGTAAGATTGCAGCTATTGAAACGGGCATTATCACACGTGAAGATTCCCTTCCGGTATCAAAGAGAGCAGAGAAGTTAAAAATCACAGAATTGCACATGGGTGTGATGGACAAAGCCCAACGCCTGCAGGAGATCATGGAGCGCATCAACATTTCAAAAGATGAAATTGCTTACATCGGAGACGACATCAATGACGAAGAAATTATGAAACAAGTGGGGCTGTGTGCATGCCCTGGCGATGCCATGAGTTTTGCGCGCAGAGTTGCTCATTACGTATGCACCACCAATGGCGGCCATGGTGCCTTTAGAGAATTTGCAGAACTGATTATTAACAGTAAAGTAAACCCGAACTAAAAAACTATCAACTAAAACCATACTACTATGAACCATGTTGAATTAAAAAACGGAAGAAAGATTGGTGCCGGTCATCCGGTGTACATCATCGCAGAGATTGGGATTAACCACAATGGCTCGGTAGAAATTGCCAAGAAGTTAATTGACTGGGCCAGCATTGCGGGCTGTGATGCAGTGAAGTTTCAAAAACGTACGCCCGAACTATGCGTGCCCAAAGATCAATGGGAAAAGCAGCGCCAAACCCCATGGGGCACGATGAGCTACATTGACTACAAACGCAAAACCGAATTTGGTAAGGCCGAGTTTGAAGAAATTGATCACTATTGTCAACAAAAGAAAATCGATTGGTTTGCCTCCGCTTGGGATGAACCATCTGTTGATTTCTTAGAACAGTTCAATCCAGTGATGTACAAGTTGGCTTCGGCCAGTCTTACTGATCTTGATTTGATAAAGAAAGTCTTGTCAACGGAAAGGCCGTTAATGCTTTCAACTGGTATGTCGACCGAAATGGAAATTGAAGACGCCATTGATTTAACCGGGACAAAAAATGTGATGGTGGCTCACTCTACTTCTGCGTATCCTTGCGATCCTGCACAGTTAAACTTGAACATGATCCGTACGTTGATCAACAAGTTTGATCTGCCTATTGGATATTCAGGTCACGAGACTGGGTTAGCCCCAACGTTAGCTGCAGTTTCTTTGGGAGCTACTTTTGTAGAGCGGCACATTACGTTAGATCGAGCCATGTGGGGATCAGATCATGCTGCCTCCGTTGAGCCACAAGGAATTGTAAAGCTTGTGCGCGACATCCGCGACATTGAAAAAAGTCTGGGCGATGGTGTAAAGCGCGTGTATGACACAGAGCTGGAGCCCATGAAGAGATTAAGGAGAGTAATTAATCAACCAGTTACAGCTTAGATGATGCTTTATGTAAGCTACATGCCACACGCTACACGCTACAAGCTTGTCGCCTGAAGCATGAAGCCTGAGCCACTAAAATAGTTTTTAATTTGGACAAATTATTTAGATGAGAGTCGAAACGATTACATTCTTAATTCTGATTTCTTCAGCTGTCGCCCTTATCTGGTTGGAGCGAAAATATCCTTATCGAAAAGGTTTGCCCTTTTTCAGAGAAGGTTTTTGGGTGGATTTGGTGTGGTATACCCTCATTCAAAGCTTCTTTTTGAAGATACTTATTTTCGATTTCATTATTCAACCTATTGACCATCGGTTTGCATTGTCTTCTTTGCAATTGGTTTCACACTGGCCGATTTGGGTGCAAGTACTATTTTTCCTGATTACCCACGACTTGTACATTTATTGGTTCCATCGTTGGCAGCACAATTCCAAAATTTTGTGGCGTACACACGAGGCACATCATTCTGTTCGCGAAGTTGATTGGATTGCCGGTTCAAGGTCTCATGTCGTTGAAATCATTATCAACCAGACGATAGAATTTGCTCCCATTATTTTGCTGGGGGCCAACCCGATGGTGGTTCCCATCAAAGCTTGTATCGATGCAGTGTGGGGTATGTATATCCACAGCAATATTGATGTGCGTTCAGGCAATTGGCAATACTTTATCAATGGGCCGGAGATGCACCAATGGCATCATGCTGAAACCAAAGAGACGTATTTCGCCAACTATTCCACCAAATTTGCCTTTTGGGATTGGATGTTTGGTACTGCCTATCTTCCTAACAAAAAACCAGTCGAATTTGGACTTCCTTACAAATATCCAAAAGACTATTTTTTACAACATGCTTTTTCGGTGAAGCGATTTGATGAAGATGAACTTAAAAAGAAGAAGGGGTGGGATTGGTATCTGAATTTGCGTTTCAGCATCATGAAATCTTTCGCTAGCCTATTTTCGCCCAAAGCAAACAAGTCGGCAGAAGAGGAAAGCCTGGTCTGATGCAGTGGCTTTACCTTTTTATTGCATCCCTGTTTGAAATCGGATGGATTTTTAGTTTGAAAAAACTGAGTTTTGCCGAAATCAAGAAAATATCGTTTCAAGCCATCGCTCAGCACCCAACCGATAACTTAGTGGCTCTTCTCCCCCTGGTAGGTTACGTTGGATTTGGCCTGGCCAACATTTATTTTTTTTCCTTGGCGATGAAAGAAATTCCGGCTTCTACGGCATTTGCTATTTGGATGGGCGTTACGTTAGCTGGAGTGAAAATGATTGAAGTTTTCTTTTTTAAAGATGCAATTAAGCCCATGGACTTCGTTTACTTAGGACTCATTCTAATAGCCATCATCGGTTTAAAAAAATCATAAAATAGAGGTATCAATCTTCAGCAGGTGCTTATACTCAATTTCCTTACTTCTCGTTTTTGGGTTGAGGAAAAGCATCGACAAGGTGGAGATATGAAAGTGTTCCATCTTTTTGTCCTCTAAGATTCTTAAGCCCCTTGCCAGTATTTCCTGATGCCCCTGCGCATTAGTATAAACCCACAATGTTTTGTTGTTACTGTTTTGCAGAAGTTCATCCACGGTGCCATAATTTGGCACGGTGCGCTGCGCATACACATCCAGTCCATACGACACCTGATTTAGCGTTCTGAAATTCTTCTCACCGCCATCCGCTTTAACTAACTTGGCCGCCTGGTTGGAGGTGGTGAAATAAAATAGGGTCGGATAGAAGTGTACGTTCAACAAAAAATTGAGGACGATAATCGCAATGGCTGAGGGCAGAACTATTTTTTCGAAGGGTGATATTCCCCTCCACACGAAATAGAGGCCAGCACCAACACCAGTTAGTGTTAAAATCCATGCAAACAAATTTGACATGGGGAAAGCCCAAGTACAGAGCAAAATTCCAAGTGTGTAAGCGAGTGTGGCCACGAACAACTGAATCCACTTCCATCTTTTTTGCCAGAGCACTGACCCATTCTCGATTAAGAAATCCAGAAAATTTGCTGAGGCGATAGCTGCCAATGGAAAAATGACAAAAATGTAGTGTGGCAATTTGTAGTGCGAAAGTGAGAACGCAATGAATGGAAACACAAATCCACCCCAGGTAAGTGCAGTATATCCACTCGCCAAATGAAGGCGAGCCTTTATCAATGTCGCGGTATCGCGCCAAAGCGCCACCACAAATAACACACACCACGGCAAAAATGCCCAAAGAAAAGTGTGCGTAAAGAAGAGTTGGGTAGTATCATCTTTCCAAACGCTTTCTCCTGTGATTCGCCCAAAACTTTGAGTCCAAAGGTAGAACTTGACACCTGATTGAATCGGCTCGCCTTGGATGATTTTGCCGGGTTGTAAATCATATTGTTGATAAAGCCCATACAAAAAGGGACTGATACAAATGGCAACGATTATCGGCACCAGCAGCCATTTCCAGTTGAAAAGATTTTTCCAATCACGCTTTACCAACAAATAAAATCCAATTCCGAGCGCGGGCACCATTAACCCAATCGGGCCTTTGGTGAGCATCGCCCCGGCCGCGCCTATTGACCCGAAGATGAGATGAATGAACTTTTGCTCATCCATGAAAATGAACAATTGCCAAATGGCAAAAATGGTACATGCTGCCAAAATGGTATCCGTACGAATGTCTTGATTCATCATAAACCAGGCCTGGCAAGAAGAAAGAATTAGTGCAGCGTAAAATCCTGCTTTCTCACCGTAGAGCCTTCGCCCCAATCGAGCTGTGGCAAAAATTCCTAGCAAAGAAAAAAGAACGGAGGGCAACTTATAGCTAAAATTCGAAATGCCAAACAGCTTGAATGACATGGCCGATACCCAAAATAACAAAGGTGGTTTGTCTAAGTAGTTCTGCCCGCGATCATACAATTGTAGATAGTTTCCACTTTCAAGCATTTCGCGACTCATGGCTGCGTACTGGGACGCATCTACCTCCATTACATCGTTGAACATGCCAATGAGATAGACGATACCAATTGGAATAAAAAGAAAATAGTACTTTGTTTTCAAAATCAGTTTTTAGAAAAATAGTTGTATTTGATTATGCAATAAATAGCACGAAGGCCATCTTTCCAATTTATTTTTTTTCCCTCGTCATAGGTTCGCCCATAGTAGGAAATGCCCACTTCATAAATTCGGATACCTTTTATTCTCGCTACTTTGGCCGTTACTTCCGGTTCAAACCCAAATCTATTTTCCTTCAATGAGATCTTTTGGATGATTTCTCTTTTGAACAACTTATAACCCGTTTCCATATCGGTCAAGTTGAGATTGGTAGCTACATTGGAGAGAAAGGTTAAAAATCGATTGCCGATGGAATGCCAAAAAAACAAAATCCGATGCGGATTACCTCCCATGAAACGTGAGCCGTACACCACATCTGCGTTATTGTATAGCATCGGTTTTAACAGCGTGTTATATTCTTCAGGGTCATACTCTAAATCAGCATCTTGTACAATCACAAAATCCCCCACAGCTTCACTGATCCCTCGTGCCAACGAAAACCCCTTCCCCCTATTTATCTCATTTCTGGAATAGCGAATAGTCAAATCCGAATTTTCTAGATGGTACTTTGCAACTGCCTGCTGAGTTTGATCAGTTGAACAGTCATCCACTATTAAAATCTCTTTATCTAACCCGCCAAGCAATTGAATCTGCTTGATCTTTGTTAGGATAAGATGAATAGTTTCCGATTCGTTGTAGGCAGGAATGACAATAGATAATAGCAAAATCCTATTTTTTTCAAACTAAAGAAAGTATCTGGAGTGTTACGTGAAGACAAAATTATCAAAATATTATCACAAAAAGATATTATTTAGAGTTTTAAATCATCCATCAGCAATTTAATAATATTTACATCAAGTCAAGTTGATCGTAGGGTAATTTTGAGATCAAAGGATTGAAAAATAAGCTACTCTATTTCGTCCGATTCCGTTATGCAATCTTAACAGCTACAATTTGGATTGGTCATGGGATTTTATGTGCGGTTTTAAAACGCGGTATCTTCGGCCATCTAAAAAGACCGAAAGAACTCATCGACAATAGTCTTCTTCATTTTGTTCCGGGCGTGGAGGTGCACAGTCATTTTTCATTTCCATCCGGTCACACCGCTACCATCTTCTGCTTTGCCTTTCTGCTGTCGCTCTTTGTTAGAAATACCGCAGCAACGATCGGCCTCTTGCTAGTCGCTTTGGTTGTTGGCTACTCGAGGGTTTACTTACTTCAGCATTTTCTGGTTGATGTGGCGGCCGGTGCGTCTATTGGAGTGGTGACCACCTATCTGCTATGGCGCTACTTTGAAACAGCCAAATTTCCCTCTTGGATGAACAACCGTCTTGAAACAAATCTTCGCCCCAGACTAGCTGAGTAACAGATCTTTAATTGACACATTCGTAATGGTGCGTTTACGATAAGGTAACATTGTTTAGAGACCTTTGGTGTACCAATGAAGAAACAACTGATCCTTATCATCAGTTTACTCACCTTCGAGGTTGGCTTCAGCCAACCGATGCTGTCACCGCCACCACCAGAAAAAATTAAAATTCTCTCTTGGAATATTTATATGCTCCCTGGAGTAGTGAGGGTAAAGGGTAAGGGAGAACGAGCTGATGCCATTGGTGGTATTTTGAAAGACAGCGACTATGATGTAATCGTTTTTCAGGAAGCTTTTCAACGCAAGGCAAGAAAAAAAATCTTTCGGCAACTTCACGAGAAGTATCCCTACCAATCAGGTCCGGCTAACCAAAAACTGATCTCTTACAAAACAAATAGTGGGCTCTGGATTTTCAGTAAACATCCTATCGTTTCCTCCGAGTCCATCATTTTTAAAAATAAATCAGGCATTGATGCCTTCTCCAGAAAAGGTGCTCTTATTGCCGAAGTGAATGTAAACGGCTCGGCTGTTCAAATCGCGGGTACCCACCTCCAGAATTCTGGGCACCCCTGGATACGGCAAAGTCAATGTGTTGAATTTTACAATCGACTGTTAAAGCCATTTCATAAAGAAGGCGTACCACAGATTGTTTGTGGTGACTTTAATATCAATCGTAAAAAAGAAGAAGAATACAACTTTATGTTGCAAACATTGCGTGCAACAGATGGAGAACTGGTTGGGGCGCTTCAGTTTTCGTATGATCGATTACAGAATGACCTGCACGTAGAGGCGGGACAGAGCCAGGATTTAATCGACTATATCCTGGTTCGCGACCCATCCAACCAATTCGTCTCTACTTCCAGAGAGATCAAAGCCATTCGAAAAAACTGGGATTCTATACATGCTGATCTCTCGGATCATTTTGCACTTGAAGCAGAGCTCTACTTTGCACATTCTCCCCTCTTTTCAAAAAACATCATCGAACCAACCCGGGCTAACAAATAAGCTTTTCAGTTGATCTTTCGTAGTTTCTCTATTTGACTTTGCTTCACTTTATTGATCTGTACCGCCACGTTGGCAATCGAGTCTTGTGCCTTCTTGTTGTTGTCGATTTTCACCTTCAACACTTCGCTTTCAAATTTATTCGTCTCCAATGCCTTCTCTAACTTGATTCTCTCAAGCCCATTGTTGGTTAGTTTTGTAGCTAAATCCTTTCCCTGATTCATAAAGCGCAAGGCCTGCTTTTCAACCGCTAAGCCGGCTTGCTCAGTCTCATCAATCAGTGCTTGCATCTTCTCACGATAAAACCGAACACCAAATTCGTTCGCCATGCGTTCCAATTGCTTATTAATAAAGTTCGCTTCTTTTGTTTCCCACTCGGTAGGTTTGATACCCAACCAGGCTGTTACCACATTCCCGCTCTCGTTGGTGAAGGCGTAAATTGATCCTTTCGGATAAACCGTTCCGTTAAAAACCGGGTCTGTAATGACCAGTGGATCGGATGATAAAAACTTTGCTTTGCCGATCTCTTTTAAATACTTGGCGAGTGAGGCCGCCACATCTGCCCGCTTTCCCTCCAGGTCAACGGCAAATCCATCTACATTCTCACCTTTCACCCGCTGTTGCTGCGTTTTCACTTTTACTGTTTGTGCAAGTGAGGTGCCTGCCAGAAGAATCAGGGCAATAAAAAATCGAAACTTTATCATAAGGGTTGTGTTACTTTGTTAAATGAAGTTGCACGCAAAGACGCTAAGTCGCAAAACATTTTAATTGTCCTTTCCTTTGGACGCTTGGCGACTTTGAGTGAACTAAAAAATCTTCGTCTCAAAATTACAAATAATGATTCAGAAAATTTTGGTAACAGGAGCATCGGGGCTAGTGGGTAGCCGCCTCACAGAGATGTTGTTAGAAAAAGGTCACCACGTCTCACACCTCGGCAGAAGTAAAAAAAACGGAAGTATTCCCGCGTTTGTGTGGGACGTAGAGAATAAATTCATTGATCTTCAAGCCCTTGAGGGGGTAGATACCATCATTCATTTAGCCGGAGCCGGCATAGCCGATCAACGTTGGACTGCGCAGCGAAAAAAAGAGATACTGCAAAGTCGCACACACTCCACCAAACTCCTTTTCGATACATTAAGAAACCATTCTCATACAGTTAAAACATTTGTAGGTGCGTCTGCCATCGGTTATTACGGTTTTGGGCTTGATCAAGAAGTTTTTACAGAAGAGAGCAAAGCCGGAAGTGGATTTTTAGCGGACGTTACCAGAGAGTGGGAAGAACAAACCGATACAATTGCGACTCTTGGGCTTCGGCTCGTAAAATTGAGAATAGGTATTGTGCTCAGTGAAAAAGGGGGCGCGTTGGCAGAGATAGCAAAACCAATACGTTTTGGGGTAGGTGCTCCGCTTGGTTCAGGCAAACAGTTTTTAAGTTGGATTCACATCGATGACTTATGCGCCATGTTTATTCAAGCTGCTGAAGATCAGTCGTGGCACGGAGCATACAATGCCGTAGGTATCAACTGGGTAACAAATGCCGAATTAACGAAGGCAATCGCTCATGTGTTAAAGAAACCTCTTTGGCTCCCCCCCATTCCCGATTTTATAATGAAACTAATTTTGGGTGAGATGGCAGGCATGGTGCTCAATGGGAGCAAGGTTTCCTCGGAGAAAATTCAAAAGACAGGATTCCAATTCAAGTATCTGGAATTGAACGCAGCGCTGAGGAGCTTGCTGAAGGCCTGATTTTTGATATTGATCCGCCCATAGAAATGCCTCTTTCTTAGCAGCAATTCATTTTGCTAGAGTTGCCCTTTGTAAATGGGGTCATAGTCCACCATCCATTCAATTCCGTATTTGTCTCTAAACATTCCAAAGTAAGAACCCCAAGGGCTATCGGCAATAGGCATTTCAATTTGCCCACCTGCCGAAAGTCCATTGAATAATTTGTCGGCTTCTTCTTTACTTTCGGCACTTATTACAATTTTGCTTCGGTTCTCGTTTTCGTTTGTTCGCCCCAGTATTTCAGGCACATCATTGGCCATCAAAACACTTTTGCCAATGGGTAATGCAATGTGCATAATCTTATTCGCTTCATTTTCTGATACCGGAAATTCAGCGCTTGCCAAGTCTTTGAAACGCATAATCTTTGCGAACTCTCCGCCAAATACTGACTTGTAAAAATTAAATGCTTCTTCGGCATTTCCATTGAAGTTGATGTGAGGATTGATGATTGCCATAACTTTAATTGTTAATGTTTGCTTTTTTTCGTCATTCTTTTGATTGGTACAATGCAATTCTGTTTCCTTCTGTGTCTTCAAATTCTGCAACAAATCCAATTCCATTGTCTGTTTTAGGGTATAGAATTTGTCCACCGTTTGAGGTTGCCAATTTTAATGTTTCATCAATGTTTTGTGTCTTAAAGTAGATCACTACTCCGTCCTTAGTCGGTTTATAAATTTCTCCTTTTGCCAATGCACCTGAAATTCCCGAGTTCTCCTCAACAAAAGGAAATAATGCCATTTCATTCTTGTCAATAATCTCTTTGTCGAAGTCAAAGTTGAATACGGTCATATAAAACTCTATTGCTCTGTCTATGTCGTTAACAGGTATTTCAAAGTAAACGACCGGGTTCGATTTTTTTGCCATAGTGTCTTTTTCAGCTTGACTAACTGTCGATTTTGAACTATCACCACACGAAGTTAGAAGGTAAATAAAAAGTCCAATAATTGTCGCAGTCAATATGTTCTTAGTTCGGTTCATTCTTTGTCTCCAATTTGTCAAGTACTGGATCGCCTTTAAAATAGCACATAACGCCTGCTGCTAAAAACCGTTGGGGAGTTCGAAGCAGCATCTCTGTCCCTCGTTAAAGGTAAAACTTTTATTGTAATTAGAAAACTTGTCTGCGCATCAGCCCCAATGGGTTTTAGCTTCTGTTAGTTGTAGGTAAGTATTATCTGTTCAGTGGGTAATCGATTGTTTTGTAATCCCATTCTTTTATTTCATTTCGCCATTCTTTTTCCAACTCGTCAATTTTTTTGTTAATGATTTGTTCTATATTAGAAAAACCAAACTTATAGCAATACAGGACGGTTTCTAAGCCATATTTTTCATAGATAAATTTAATAAAACTGCCACTTAGAGGATAGGAAACAATTTCATTTCTTCTAAAATCATGTATAACATCCGAAATTCTTATCTGTTTATTATTCAAAATATAATTTGCGACAGAATGTAAATCATAACCCCACCATTTGTCATCAGAAAAAACAGCAAACCCCTCACTTGTAAAACCATCTTTTGGAAGTACACCGGTATAGTGATAAATAATTAAATGAAAAAGTTCGTGAGCCCCATATCCATTAGAATTGCTATGAGCTTGTTCTACTACAACCTTAGAATCAACAAATGCAATACCTTGCCCTTCGTATTTATTGGCAATTAACTTCATTGAATTTGATGAATTCACAAAAACATACGCAAACTTGAAATCTAATGAGTCAATTCTCAAAATTTGCTTGATTCGATCCATTGCTTTTTCCACTTTGCTTTGATATAAGGTGTCAACAAATGGTTGATTTTGTTCAATGTAAATAGTATAATTAGACGAATTTATTTTAC
This sequence comes from Flammeovirgaceae bacterium, assembly GCA_021299455.1. Classification (GTDB taxonomy): domain Bacteria; phylum Bacteroidota; class Bacteroidia; order Cytophagales; family Cyclobacteriaceae; genus ELB16-189. The sequence continues at coordinate 19,401 of JAJTGQ010000049.1, forward strand.
GAAATAAAAGTGAAGATTTTTCAATGTTCTTTTCTAAAGCAATTCGGGTAAAATTATTTTGACATCCTACCATTAAAATACAAACTACAATTAAGCGATATATTTTCATTTGTTGAGACACTTTATGTGGTTCTATTTTACTTACAGCCAACGTTTTGCAGCTACCCGAAGGGCTGGGCTTCTACCACAAAACTTAAATTGAAATCCGCCTTGACGGATGATTAACCTCAAAACTGTCCTTGGAACACGAAACCCCGCCTTTTGGGTAGGTGCTGTTAGGTGCTGGCGTTCTTTCTGTCGTTGCTCTGTTGTCCATTGTTACTGCTATCTTTGGTGCGTTGGCTTGCAAGCTCTTTTTATTTTTTTTGCGATGGTTTGTGTGATGGCAAAAAAGCAAATGTGCTACCAAATGCGTTGGCTATCCTGTCTTATTATTTTTCTTAAAGTTTTCTGCTTGCTCAAATATTTCTACATACACTTCGTCTCTTTCTACTGGTGGATAACCAAACTCGTCAAGCAAGAGAATGAGTCCAACTTTTAAAGCTGATTTTATGTCGTCACGTTTGTTCCAGTCAGGGAATTTGGCTTGTCCGTCAACCAAGTCTTTTACGGCTTTTGCAAGGTCAATCATTTTGTGTTCAGGATATTTGAAGTCGTATTTTATACAAAGCTCTTTCAGAATGTCGTAAAATGCTTTTTCTTCAAAGTCAATACCCAAAGCGTCACCTGCCGAAAATTCTTTGTGAACTTCCCAAATCAAATCTGTCAAGGCACTTGCCATTTCTTCATACACTTCGCTCCTTAAAATGTCATTTGCATCACGGTTATTATAACGTTCAACCAATGCTTGCATCTTTTTAGTAAAGTCAATTCCTCTAACACGGTTTACTTTTTTAATTTCTGCAATCACTTTAGCCAATAGCTGTTGAAGCAATTTAATTTTGGTATTCGGCAACTTGATTTTATCAATTTTCGCCAAATAATCTTCATCAAAAATATCTTGTTCGGTTTCTGTTTCATTTCCCATTTTAAAAATTTCTTCAACTCCTTCACTTTGCAAGGCTTCTTTTATCATTTCCCGAACTTTTGCGTTCATCTGTGCTGTGTCGGGTGCATTACCTTTAGTGAGTTTGAAAACAATGGAACGAACAGCCAAATAGAAGTGAGTGTAATCTCTTTCTAACTGTGTTAATTGTTCGCTTCCTGCACAAATATCATAAGCGGCTTTCAGTCGCTTTACCAAGCCCATAAATCGGGTTTCAAATTCTTTTGATTGTTGCACATATTCGGCAGCTAAATTCAAAGTATTTAATTGCTGAATGGTTGTGCCTTTGAAATATTTTGAATTGTCAAATGTGTGAAACAGTTTAGCCAAAAGGTCTAAATGATTTCTTACAATGATGATGGATTCTGCAATGTCTTCAAAATTATCTTTGTCGCCTTCGCTGTATTGCTTCAACGCCAAATTCATTTGTGTTTTGATGCCGATATAATCCACAACCAAACCTTTGTTTTTGCCTTCAAACTTTCGGTTTACTCTTGATATGGTTTGAATTAAATTATGTCGTTGAATTGGTTTGTCAATGTAAATGCTATCTAAGAAAGGTACATCAAAACCAGTGAGCCACATATCAACTACAATGGCAATTTTGAAATTCGATTTTTCATTTTTGAATTGTCGGTCTAATTCCTTGCGTTGGTCTTTTGTGCCTAACAAATCATACATTTCCTTCGGATCGTCTTGTCCTCTGGTCGCAATGAGTTTGATGCGTTCAATAGGTTTCAGTTCTCGTTTATCTTTGTCGGTAAGTTCTGCACCTTCTTCGGCTGCGAGTATTTCGTTCCATTCGGGTTTTAATGCGATGATATTTTTATACAGCTCATAAGCAATTTCTCGAGTGCTACATACAAACATAGCTTTTCCTTTTACGGTTGAACCTTCTGAAACTCTTTTCTCATAATGGTTTACAAAGTCTTCGGCAACTGCTTTTAAACGGTCAGGGTCGCCAATAATGGCATACATCTGAGCCATTTCTTTTTTGCTTTGTTCAATCTGATTTTCGTTGCTTCCTATCTCGGCACACTTAGCATAATAATCTTCAATCTCTTTGAGTTTTGAATTATTCAATAACACTTTTGCTGCTCTGCCTTCATACACAATCCGCACAGTGATTTCATCTTTCACCGATTCTGTCATTGTATAAGCATCCACCACTTTTCCAAACACATCAAGTGTTGCATCAATTGGTGTTCCTGTGAAACCAACGAATGTGGCATTGGGTAACGAATCGTGTAAATATTTGGCGAAGCCATACGTTTTGGTAACACCTTTCTCGGTAACTTTTACTTTTTGGTCAAGGTTTACTTGGCTTCTGTGTGCTTCGTCAGAAATACAAATTACATTTTGCCTATCAGTGAGCAGTTGAGTATCTTCTGTAAACTTGTGAATGGTGGTTAAGAAAACTCCTCCGCTTTGTCTGCCTTGAATTAATTCTCTTAGGTTGGCTCTGCTCTCAACACTCACCACAGTATTGTCGCCAATAAAGTTTTTCGCATTAGTAAATTGTCCCGAAAGTTGGTCGTCTAAGTCGGTACGGTCGGTAATTAATACAATGGTTGGACTTTCAAAGTATTCGCTTTTCATCAATAACCTTGTGAGGTAAAGCATTGTAAAGCTCTTTCCACAACCAGTAGCACCAAAGTATGTTCCACCTTTTCCGTTTCCTTCGGGCTTTTGGGCTTTTTTGATATTGTCATACAATGCTCTTGCCGCATAGTATTGCGGATAGCGACATACAATTTTTTCGTTTTTCTTTGAGCTGTCAGGAATGTAAATGAAGTTGCGAATAATATCACGCAAACGGTTTTTATGAAACATTCCCTGAATGAGTGTAAACATACTGTCGATGCCGTCCACATCTTTTGCCAAACCTGCAACTCTTCGCCAGACATAGAAAAACTCATATGGAGCAAAGAATGAACCTGCCTTGTTGTTCACGCCATCGCTGATGACGCAAAAAGCATTGTATTTAAAAAGTTCAGGAATATCTCTGTGGTAGCGAACAGTTAACTGTTTGTAAGCATCATAAATAGTGGCTTCTTCACGAATGGCAGATTTGAATTCAAACACTACCAAAGGCAAACCATTGATGTAAACAATGCCATCTGGAATACGTTTCTCTGAACCAATAATTTCTAATTGATTCACAAACTTGTAAATATTATTGTCGGGCGGATAAACTTCTTCGGGTTCAGCAGCTATTGAAATGAGTTGGTCTGCTTCGGGTTGGCGGTGTTTGTTTAAGCCTACGTAATTGATAAGTTGAATGTATATGTCTTTTTGGTTTCGGTCTTCTCGTTTGAGAATAAAACCATCTGAAAGCATTTTTAAAAATGTTTTGTTGCTTTCGTAAAGGTCGGAAGCGGAAAGAGATTTGAGTTGAAGAATAATAGATTTGGTTTCGTTCACTGTGATGCCCTGCTCAGCGTACTGAGTTAATAAAATGTTTTGTAAATCTTCTTCTATCAATACATCTTCGGGCTTACGAGTTATTGTGATACCCAAATGATGGGGAAAGCCTTCTTGCCCCAACAATTCGGTAAACGCCTTTTCTAACTTTTCTTCAGTGAATTTCATTATGTAATCATTATTTTCCAATACCCTTTTTTGGTACCGACTCTTTCAATAATTCTTTCTTCAGTCAACGCCTTTAAATGCTTTTGAACTGCAGATTCATTTATACCAAGTTTTTCTGCTAATTCCTTTCTAGACATTTTTGTATTTATAGTAATTAGCTGTAAAACTTCCTTTTGCCTATCTGTTAATTCTTTGATTGCACCACCTATTTGACCACCTATTTGACCACCTATCTGACCACCTGTCTGACCACCATCATTAACTTCTTTAGGAAAAGACATTCGCAAAAAATTAGAAGAAAACGTAAAGCAATCCTTGCCATAGCTATTTAATATTCTAGGAACACCAGAACCCAATTGCTCTACCAAACCGATATCTTTATATATACGCATGAGTTCCTTATTGCGTGGTACAGAAAATCCTTCAAAAAATTCCTCTTTACTTAAGCCATTCGGCAAACCACCTGTTGATGTTATTTCAATTCTATCATCAAAAATTTCAAATTTTGGCGGCACTTCATTGGTATAATCGTTATGAACAAAAGCATTTAATACTGCTTCCTTTAGCGCTATAGATGACCAAAGTTGTTTATCTGCACGCTCCTTTGTGGTTATTTTTGTAATTGTTTTATTTTCCAGTTCCAGTTTTTCTAGCACATTTTTGGTAGCTTTTATTAAAGAACAATAACCATATTCTTCATTTTCAATTAAATCAACCCTGGTTATGCCATTGTATTTTGCCACTTTAACAGATGTACCGCTGTTATCTGCCATTAAATAGGCAGCATAATTATACTCGCCTTGTTCGGTTAATAGCTCCAAGTTATTGGCAAATTGTTTGTTTAGGCTAATGCCTCTGCCTTCGTAATAGATTTTAAGCTGCTCAAATGTTAAATCTTGTTTGTTCGATTTTATTTTACCTATTGAATCACGCGTTCGTTTGGCAAATAACTCATCAATCATTTTTTGAGGCATGGGTTCGGCAGCAGTGCCTAAGCGGATATAACAACCTTTTTCAGACATGCCATATTTGCGTTTGTAATAGGGTTTTTCTGAACCACTTGCCACCGTAATTTTGATAATGTCTTTCCCTTCTTTTTCATCGGCACTTACATCAAACAAACCCATGCAACTGGGAGAAATATTTGTTTTTAAACGGTCTTTTATTTTGAGCATATCACCATCCATATCTGCCACACCCACAATGCTCCCATTTTTATCAATACCAACATAAATAATACCGCCCTCGTGATAGTTCAAAAAAGCAATTACATCCTTTTCCAAATCTAATTCTTTGGTCAATTCAAGTTTATATTCTATGCGGTTTGTTTCGGTCATTTTCTAATTTTTTATGCTACAAATATCAAAAGAATAGGATTTTTCCAAATCAATACTTCGTCTGGCTTACGAGTTATCGTAATACCCAAATGGTGGGGAAAGCCTTCTTGTCCCAACAATTCTGCAAATGCCTTTTCTAATCTTTCTTCGGTGAATTTCATTCGTTTATTTCTTCTGATTTTTTTATTTCAGCAATAAGCAAGTTTTGCAATTTGTCTTTTGGCAGTAAGAGTTGATACTCTGCCACACCAATTGGTTTATTGATGTCTTGCAGGGCAATTTCTACATCTAAATGGTCTTTGTCGGCACAGAGAATAATGCCGATAGATTGGCTTTCACTTTCGCCCTTTTCAAATTTATCAAGCAAGCTCAAATACAAATTCATTTTACCTACATATTCTGCTTTGAAACTTCCGATTTTTAATTCGATAGCTACCAACGAACGTAAACCTCTATGAAAGAACAACATATCTACAAAATACTCTTTGCCGTTGTATTCTAATCGGTGCTGATTGCCAATAAAACTAAAGCCTTTACCAAGTTCCAATACAAACGATTTAATTTTTTCTATCAACCGCTTTTCTAATTCCAACTCTTTTACAGGCTCGGTAATGCTTAAAAAACCAAGATTGTAAGTATCCTTAAACACTTCGTTGGCATAGTCAGCATTAAGAGCAGGAAGCGTTTCGCTAAAATTGTGCGACTTTATTTGCTTTTGCATTTGGCTGAAACTATCCATTTTGATGGCGTTGAGCAATAATTCTCGGCTCCAACCTTTTTCAATTGTTTGTGTGGCGTAAAACGATACCGCTTCAAGCGATTGTAATTTATTGATTAAAAGTAAATTATGACCCCAAGGTAAAACTGCGACAGCCTGTCGCAGTTTTGAATCTGCTAAACGGTAGCGTTCATAAAAACGCTTCATATCCCACAAATTACGGGGCGACAAGCCCATATCTGGGAACTCTTTTTTTAGGTCGATAGAAAGTTGATTGACCACACCACTGCCGTAACCTTCTTCCAATTGTTTATCAAAAAGCAATTTGCCCAAGTTCCAGTAAGACAACTGAATACTGCTGTTTATTTGCTTGGCAACAACAATACGAGCGGTGCGAATTTCCTGTACTGCTTGCTGCAATATATCGCTGTATTCTGCGGTGTGTATGTGTAGCTCTTTGCTCATTTTATTCTTAATTTTCTATGGTCGCTAATTTGGAAAGAAGCAAATCTTTCAGTTCTGTTAATTTGTGGATTTCTTTTGTTAAAGTATTTTGTAAATCATTTATCGGGTTCAAAGACTTTTCAAATTTTTGCAATACTTCTTTTTTTGGTAATACAACAGGTAATGATTGAACATTATACATTGGTAACTTGGCTTGAACTCCACCTACCGTTCTTGATTCTATTTCCTTTTTTCCAAATGGAGAAACTAAATAGTAATACAGATAGTCTGAATGGACCACTTTGAAATTTGTTAATCGGTAACAGTTTTCAGTTAGGTTAGCGTTTAACAAGGTGCTATCAACTATGTTGACTAAACCAATGGTTCCAACAATTGAAATAATTATATCACCTGATTGAACAATATATCTTGAAATTGATTTTTGAATATCATTTGAGACAAATTGAAAGGAATCATTCAAAACAATAAATTTGTCCTTTGTCATATCAGCAACCTTGATATACGGATTGCCGTTTTTTTCATCATTCAATTCGTTACCTTTTGGTAATCTCTTACCACCTTTAATATCGCAAAAATCGGATAGTTTTTTAATCGTCCACCCATCTGGCAAATTCTCTTTATCAATTCCTTCCACGAACCACTGCTTATAAATTGTCTGTGCGGTTTCTTCGAGTTTTTGTATCAGTTGTTGGTTTAGGATTATGCGGTTTTGGATTACGTTGTATTCTTTTACAATTTCTCTTTGTTTGTCAATGCTGGGAATAGGCAATTCAACTTGACACATTTGGTCATACTCGAAAAATTCGTGTGCACTTCCATGACTTTTAAATCTTGCATAGCGGTCAAACTCTGGTCTGCGAAACCACATCATTAAATATTCAGAGTTCAATTCGTTTTCATCCTTGCTTCTGAAAATGCGATATGATGGAGAAACTATACAATCGTTTCCTTGCCTTAATGCAATTGAGATTTTGTCTCCGTTTCTTGTGGTTGCTCTGTTATATGCAAACTGATTTGTTCGAACAATGCGGTATGTTTGCAAATCGATATCAATAGTATTTGTATGAGAATTTTGAAAAAACTTTTGGTTACTAATACCTAAAAGTTCTTTTACTTCCATTCCATCATTTAGTTGATTCACTGGTTCAATATATGTAGCGAGTGCTTTATAATTTGATTTCATAACCCAATTCTTTAAACACGGTTAGTAAATCATTTTTTGAAGATGCTTCGGCTTTCAGCAAGTCTGCAAAATCGGTTTTCAGGCTTTGCATTTTTTCGGCAAAGTCAATGTTTTCATCTCGGTTTACAAATTCAATGTATTTGCTTGGTACCAATGAAAAATCTTTCTTTTCGATTTCTTCAAATTTTGCTGAATAGCAAAACTCAGGTATGTCTTTATAGCTGCTATCTTTTTTCTGCCATTCGTGCAAAGTAGAAGCGATTTCTTTAATTTTTTCATCTGAGAATTGAACAAACTTTTTCTCAAATGGAATGCCTGATTGTCTTAAATCAAAAAACAAGATTTCCTTTTCTCGATTTCTGAAATGGCGTTTTTCTTTGCCTATCGTTCGTATTTGGTCTTTTTTGTTTTTATTGATAATCCAAAGCGATACACTTATATCTGTGGTGTAAAACATTGAACTTGGAAAAATTAAAATAGCTTCAACTATGTTATTTTCAATCAACTTTCTGCGTATTTTGTATTCTTCGCCACCGCCACTCAATGCACCATTTGCCAAAATGAAACCTGCCACACCATTTTCTGAAAGTTTACTCACCATATTCAAAATCCAACCATAGTTGGCGTTGCTTTTGGGTGGCACATCATACCCTCTCCAACGTGGGTCGTCTTTCAATTCATTTTCTGCCCGCCAGTCTTTTTGGTTAAAAGGCGGGTTTGCCATTATGTAATCGGCTTTGAGGTCTTTGTGTTGGTCGTCTGCAAAAGTGTCGGCAGCTTTCTCTCCAAGGTTTCCGCTTATACCTCTTATGGCAAGGTTCATCTTTGCCAGTTTGTAAGTGGTGTTGGTGTATTCCTGTCCGTAAATAGAAATTTCTTTATTGTTGCCATTATGTGCCTCAATAAATTTGATAGATTGAACAAACATACCACCCGAACCACAAGCAGGGTCATAGATAATGCCCTTGTATGGTTCAATCATTTCGGCAATCAGGTTTACAATACTTTTAGGTGTGTAAAATTCTCCTTTGCCTTTTCCTTCTGCCAATGCAAATTTTGAAAGGAAGTATTCATACACTTTCCCAACCACATCGTGCTTCGGGTCTTTGGTGGTGTCAATATCATTAATGGTATCAAGCAAAGAAGCAAGTTTGGTTACATCCAAACCCAAACGAGAAAAGTAATTGTCGGGCAATGCTCCTTTTAAAGCTTTGTTGTTTTTTTCAATGGTGTGCAAAGCTGTGTCAATGAGCAATGCAATGTCATTTTGCTTGGCTCTTTTTATCAAGTAACTCCAACGGCTAGTTTCTTCTAAGAAAAACACATTGTTCATATTGTAGAACTCAGCCATTTCAATGTATTTGTCTTTGCCTTCGGTAATAAGTTTGGCTCGGTGGTCTTCAAACTTGTCGCTGGCAAACTTTAAGAAAATCAGTCCTAATACTACGTGTTTATATTCAGCAGGCTCAACGCTTCCTCTTAGTTTATTGGCAGCATCCCAAAGGGTAACTTCAATTGCTTTTTCTTTTATTTCTTTTTTCTGTTTGGCCATTTTATGGTGTTACTATTTTAATTTCTATTGGTCGTAAAGTTAGTTTTTAAAACCCTTTTAATATCAAAAGTTGCAGTCAAAGTGTCCGCTGTCCACTGATCGGGTGGTGGGTGGGCTTTGGGTGCGGTTGGGCAAAATTAAATGTGCTGCAATTTGGGTCGTCTTGTGGGTTTCCATTGCAGCTCTTTTAATTTTGCGAAGCGTTGGCTTTTTGTCGTCTGTTTTAATGTTAGTTTGATGTCTGTTGTGTCGTCCGCTACGCTTGCACCTAACTCCTTTATTTCTCCGCAGAGATTCTGTGATGAATTCCAAAGAACTTCCTTTGTTTTTTTGATGTCGAAATGATGGACAACCCCCGTGGTTCACCGCCATGCGATTGAATTTGGTGCGTTTTGGGTTGCCCACATTCCAACATCAGTTA
>JAJTGQ010000083.1 GCA_021299455.1 Flammeovirgaceae bacterium
CGTAAAGATGAAATGGTAGTTTTCCGAAGTGTAGAACTATTAAGTCATTCTTATTTACACGCAGAAGGTTTCTACATGAATGGTGTGGGCGAGAAGAAAGCATATTTCCACATTGGCCCGAAATTCGGCACAGTTAGTAAGAACGCGGTGAACGAGGCAGTAAAAGAATGTCGCATTCGCGGAGATGCAGGTTGGCTGATAGTATTAGGCTTTAGTTTCGAGAGCGATATAGAAGGCGCCACCCAAACAACTAGCATGGGCAAGTTTGAGGTAACCAAATGCCGCATCCACGATGATCTGCTTCAAGAGGGTTTAAAGAAGAAGCCAGCAAAATCGGCAGCCTCGTTTGTTACCATTGGCGAACCGGATATAGATTTAGTTAAAAAAGGAAAGGATGTTACAGTAGAAATAAAGGGACTGGACATCTACGACCCTATCAAAGATGAAGTAAAACCCCGCAACGTACACGACATCGCCTACTGGATGGTGGACGATGATTATGACGGCAGTAACTTTGTGGTAACCCAAGTCTTCTTCTGCGGTGGCGACAAAGATGAGTTCGACAAGTGGCGCAAAGGCTTGGACAACTTAGCCAAAGACACCACCAAGAAGAAAGTAGAAAAGACCCTGAAAATAGAAATTGACGATGAAGCCTTCGATCGTCTATACGGCCATATCTCTCATCCCATCGAAATAAAAAAGAAAGGACAGAAGATAGCGGTGAGGGTTATCAGTCAGTTTGGGGAAGAGACAACCAAGGTGATTGCGTTATAATGGATAAATCGTTAGCAGGTCGAAACATGGCAAATTGAGAAACGAATAGGTTTAGATAAATACCAGCCGACTCTGTTTCATTGCCAAGTGTTTGCTTCCAGCCGCTGCTGGCGTTACCTTACGGCAAAATTGACTTTCCATGAAGAAATGTTTGTTTCTATGTCTCGTTCTCTTTGGCGGGGCTTCATTTGCCCAAAAAGGCCCGCGCGAAAGCTATCAGCCCTCTGTGCCCATTGTAATAGATGGTGATCCAAGCGAATGGACCACGGAATGGTTGCTTGACCAAGACGGGAAGTTTCTTTACAACGTGGGGAATGACGAGTCGAATCTCTATTTTCGCCTTAAGGTGACTGATGATATCACGCAACAAAAAATTGCTTTTTTTGGATTGATTTTGAAGCTGGACGTAAATGGAAAAAAGAAAGGCAAGTTTGGACTGAAATATCCTGTTGCCAAGGATCCAAAGCAGATCAAAAAGGAGCAACAGCCGTGGCCGCAAGATCCTACCGAGCGAATTGCCGAAAAAAAGAGAATACTGGACGAGGTCGAAATTCTTGAGTTGATTGGTTTAGCGAAAGACAACATTGTTTCCAGCCGATTAGGGTTAATGTATGGCATTGAAGCGCTGATTACAGTAGCCGCAGATGGTGCTTATTTGTATGAAGCTAAAATTCCTTTCAAGGCGTTTCGAATAGACAAAGCTTCTGTGCCGGTACTCGGTGTAAGTTTTGAAACAGGCAAATTTGATTTAGGTAAAGCGCCAACACCTGCACCTGCCGGAGGGCAGGCAGGTCGAAATTTTGGCGGAAGCTATGGACAATACAACCCGAATGCAGTACCCGCCTATATGTGGGTGGCGGTAAAGCTTAACTAGAAAGAACTATTTTACCGTTTTGTACCGATGACATTCCACCAAGTGATCATTTACTAGCCCACATGCTTGCATGTGCGCGTAGATAACAGTACTACCTACGAACTTAAATCCGCGCTTGATCAAATCCTTGCTCAGCGCATCTGACTCTGGCGTGGTGGCGGGCACTTCTTTCATTGTTTTGCGCTTGTTAACAATGGGCTTGCCACCTACAAAGCCCCAAATGTATTTGTCAAAACTGCCGAACTCTTCTTGCACTTTCAAAAACAGTTTGGCGTTTGTCACGGCTGCAAACACTTTTAATCGATTGCGCACAATGCTGGGATCTAATAAGATTTTTTCTAACTTCTTGTCGGAAAAGCGAGCTACTTTGTTGGGGTCAAAATCTGCAAAGTTCTTTCTATACCCTTCTCTCTTTTTTAGTATAGTAGACCAACTGAGTCCGGCCTGCGCTCCTTCAAGGATCAAAAATTTAAAATGGATTTTGTCGTCATGCACGGGCACACCCCATTCTTCGTCATGGTAGGTTATGTATTGATCGAAGCCTAAGCACCAGGGGCAGCGGACAAGTTCTTTCATAAAACTATCTTTAGTGTATCCAATTTAATTATGTATCTTCATTGCTCAATACCGACATGAGGGTTATTTTATTTTTTGTTGTGGTTCATTTGCTCCAGCCGGCATTTGGTCAGTTTAGAGATAAACCCCCGGTAATCAAGTATGAATTTCCGGCCGTTGTGAAACCAAAAGCAGTGTCTTTTGCTCCTTTCGGGCTTGTATCAGATGAATCGCAAACCTATCGGTATTCATCTCCAGCGTTGACATGGTTGCCTGGCGATGCATTCAATTCTTCATCTTCTTTTTGGATCGGCAACGTCTCTTCCCAATCTTATAACAACGGTAGATTTGGAACCTACTACTACTGGGATATTCAGGGGAACCTAAAAGGTACACGTGGATTTTTGGATCTCTCGGGGGGGAAAAAGAGAGGCGTGAAGTTGGTTTTTCCCTGGCGTTAACCGGTTGGTTCAAAAACATGTTTGAGGAGAAACAACCCGGTAAGAAAATCCAGTTGTCGCCCAAAGAAGCGCTCGTCAAAATTCAACACTATTGCGCTTACCAGGAAAGATCACACAAAGAAGTAAAAAACAAACTCTTTGAATACGGCCTTTACGCCAGCGAGGTAGACGAGATTCTCGCCCAAGTCATAACCGATGGCTTTTTGAATGAGGAACGCTTTGCGAAAGCGTTTGCCGGTGGAAAGTTCAGAATCAAAAAGTGGGGGCGATTAAAAATCAAGCAAGAACTGGAGATGCTAGGCTTGACATCACGATGTGTAACAAGCGGACTGAAAGAAATTGACGCGAACGACTATAGAAGAACACTCAAAGAACTCATCCGAAAAAAAGCGAGTCAGGTAACAGAAAAAAATGAATTTAAAAGAAAGAGCTTGATTGCTCGCTTTGTCATAGGCAAAGGGTATGAAGCGGAGGTAGTTTGGGAGATGGTGAAGGAATTAGTCGAATAGAGAGAATGTTTCTGGTTGCTAGTTTCCAGTTCTTGTTGTAATAGAAACCAAGAACAGAGAACTGGTGACATTTTAAAACGCTACCACCTCTGCACCCCTTGGGTTCTGTAAGTAAGAGTTTACTAAATTCTGTACCACGCGATTGTCTTTGCTTGGCTTTATAAAATTACGTGCAAGGTCAATGGAGTTGATGGATTCCTCTTTCGGTACGAATCCAAAGCCTATGTAATTTCCATTCTCAATGAGCACCAGAGATTTTTCTCCGCTCATTCGGCCACTTCCAATAATTGCTACAGACTCCCCTGCTTCAAAGAAGGAATCAATTGCCTTTTGTGTGCGTTTGTTATACTTCTTCACAGATTCAACCCCCTGGCAGGCACCTTTGCAAGCACCCGATTGGTGACTGAAACATAAACCTTTGGCAAGTTGAAGTCCACTCAGTTTAGGGCATAGGTCAAAAGTCTTTACTTTTTCCCACATAAAATTCCAGGCGTCACCCTTTGAACTAAACGTAATCAGCGGTTTGGTTCCCTTTCGAATAAGGTTTACACAAAAGCGCAGATAACCGTTGCGATCTTCATAGTCATAGATGCCCCATTCCTCCACTTTGTATTTTTGAGCCAGATTGTACTTTGGCCAAAGCCTTCGTATTTCCTGCGATTCCAGAATTAAGGCAATCAATTCACTTCCCGTTAGTTCATAAGTAACGTGATGAATTTCATTCCGAATGTTCGACCGATTCCATTCACGTGCCTCACCAGTGAAATGTCCGGCTATTCTTTTTTTGATATTTAATGCTTTACCAACGTAAATAATCTGCCCGTGACCATCTAAAAAGTAATAAACTCCCGCTTTAGCTGGCAGCCGATCGAATTCCTCTTTCGGCAGGTTTGGCGGTAAAATGGTTTCGCCCGAATTCCGTTTTAGCGCCTTCGAAATGACGCCATCTTGGTCACGTTGAAGCAGTAGCGAAAAAATTCGGGCCGTAGCCTGTGCATCACCCCCTGCTCTGTGCCGATCAGGGATTTTAATCCCCAGGCTTTCCGCCAAACGACCAAGGCTGTAGGACTCTAAACCCGGTATAATTTTTCTACTAAGCCGAACGGTGCAAAGTTTTTTCGTCTGCCAATTAACCCCCACTCCTTCGAACTCTTTCTTCAGAAAACTAAAGTCAAAATGTGCATTATGTGCCACAAAGATTCGATCCTTTAGCCAACCCATTATTTCCTCGGCCACAGTTTCAAACGCTGGTGCTTCTTCCACCATGCGTGAAGTAATTCCTGTTAGTCCGGTGATGAATTGAGGAATCTTCCTACCAGGGTTTAAAAGGGTGTGGTAGTGATCGGTAATTTGTAGGCCATCATGGTGATAGATGGCTATTTCTGTAATGCGGTGATGATCTGCGTAGCCCCCGGTAGTCTCGATGTCAACAATGGCATACATGGCTGCGAAGGTAATATTTTCTTACCTTTACTGAGCCAAAAGAGTTTTTATAAATGAAAACCTACATCCTTAAGATAGAAGAATCACAAGAAGATTTACTGAACGCATTAGATAAAACCTTGCAGATAGATACTGAGGTTTTCTCTGAGAACGATGAAGACGTTGCGCTCTCAAACGCAATAGAAGATGGCAGAAAGTATGGCAGACTAACGGAAAAAGAGACTGCTGATTTTCTTGACGAACTCGGTAAATGATTGTTCTGGTTGATAAAAGTTTTGAAAGGGATGCAAAAAGACTTCCCAAGGACGCGCAGGTGAGAGTAAAAGCAAGTATTGAAAAGCTAAGAAATTCATCGCTGCAAGAACTGAATTTGACCAAAATGGAAGGTGCAAAAAATGCCTTTCGACTGCGAGTGGGTGACTACCGAATCGGACTCTATTTGGAGGGAGATAGTGTTGTTCTCTCAAGGGTTTTAAGTCGCAAAGAGATGTATCGATATTTCCCGAAAAAATAATGAATCTCATCCTTCGATTTCTTCTCAATGGCTTGGCTGTATTGGCTACAGCCTACCTGCTACCGCACGTTGATGTCACCGACTACCAAACGGCTTTGCTCACCGCGTTGCTGTTGTCCATCGCGAATGTGATTGTAAAACCCGTCCTTATCCTTTTTACAATACCCATTACGCTGATGACATTGGGGCTATTTCTTTTGGTTATCAATGCGGTCATCATTCTATTAGTCGATCATTTTGTGCCCGGTTTTTCGGTGGATGGTTTTTGGTGGGCGCTTGCTTTTAGTTTGATCATGTCTGTTTTCAATAGCATTATTGACGATATTTTGAAGGATAAGAAAAAGGCGAATTAATAAAGTAGTTTTGTGGCGTGAGTAGCGTCCCCAACTATATTGCCTCCCTCCCCCAATCACAAGCGCAAATCATGTCTGTTTTAAGGAATATGATTTTGGATGTGGGACCACATGTTCAAGAGAAAATCAGTTATAGAATTCCATTCTTCTATTTCCACGGGCCTTTGTGCTACTTAAGTCCAACTTTTGATGGAATATATATCGGTTTTGTTAGGGGTCATCAATTATCCAATGAACACAGACTGTTGGAAAAGAAAGACAGAAAGTTTGTAAGATCTATTCACTTCTATAGCCTGGCTGAACTCGAAGAAAGAGAAGAAATAATCCGACAGATTTTGAACGAAGCTGCAATTTTGAATGAATACCATTATCGACAAAAGAAAAAAAAGAAGCAAACGAAATGAACGTAACAGAAGACCAGGAAGACGGGGATGATGAGTTATTTGAACACCATCGGATCGTGGCCGATCCGGGGCAAAGTTTGCTTCGAATAGATAAGTTTTTAATGGATCGGCTACCCAACGCCACTCGATCAAAAATCCAGATTGGCATTCATGATGGCTTTGTCAAGGTCAACGACAAGCCGATCAAGCCCAACTATAAAGTACACCCATTGGATGTAATCACTATTGCGTTACCAGAGCCGCCACGCGATACAGATGTAAAACCCGAAAATATTCCGTTGAATATTGTCTTTGAAGATGAGCATTTATTGGTCGTGAATAAGGAGGCGGGTATGGTGGTTCATCCGGCTTATCAAAATTGGAGTGGTACACTGGTCAACGCACTTACCTATCATTTTCAAAATCTTCCCGAAATGAAAGGCAATGCCGGGCGGCCAGGGCTGGTACATCGAATCGACAAGGATACTTCCGGCTTATTGGTTATTGCCAAAACGGAGTTGGCGATGACTTCGTTAGCGAAACAATTTTTTGATCACAGCATTGAAAGGACCTATAACGCCATTGTTTGGGGAGTACCCGATCCAACGGAAGGAACAATCAACGTAAATGTAGGGCGCAGTTTAAAAGACAGAAGAATAACAACGGCTTTCCCCGAGGGTGATTTTGGCAGAACGGCCATTACGCACTATAAACTGTTGAAAGATTTGCGCTATGTTTCTCTTTTGGAATGCAAATTGGAGACGGGTCGGACGCATCAGATACGGGCGCACATGAAATTCATTGGGCACACACTTTTTAATGATGCAACTTATGGTGGGAACGAGGTATTGAAAGGAACCGTATTTTCGAAGTACAAGCAATTTGTCGACAATTGCTTTAAAATTATTCCACGTCAGGCGCTTCACGCAAAAACGTTGGGCTTCATTCATCCAAGCACTCAAAAAATTCTACAGTTTGATTCGGATTTACCAGCTGATTTCACTGAAGTGCTGGAGAAATGGGACGGATATGTGAAGAATCATTAGAAGTTGTTGCGTAAGTACACTTACGAAAAATCAACCTCAAAATACACTTCTGAAAGAGGGACTTCTTCGCCAAGCGATTCAATCAACACTGTATCATTCACATTGGTAGTTTCTGTCAACAGCCAACTGCCATTGGTTTGTTTCACAAATTTCTGCAGGCGGCATTCCAATGTAGATATGACCCAATACTCTTTCAGTGATTCAATAGACCGATACCGCATAAACTTGCCGCCTGTATCGTAATCAGCCGTGGATTTGGAAAGCACTTCGCAAATAAAAGCTGGATTGAGCAGCGTATCAAATACGTTATCCAAAAATTTCTTTTCGCCACAGACTACGCTAATATCTGGGTAGGCATAGAGGGAGTTGATGGGTGTGTGAACTCGCATGTCCGATCCATAGGGTCTGCACCCTTTTCCTTTTAACCTTGTGTGCAAAAAAGCATAGAAATTACCCGTGATGATATTATGCGGATTAGTAGTTCCAGCCATAGCAAAAATCTCACCTCCAAAAAATTCACTTTTGTACTCCGCTTTTCGCTCAAGCTCCAGATACTCTTGTTGGGTATACTTTTTGTTTTGAATTATAGGTGTCATGCTGATTTCAAAGTTAGCAAACTTTTCTTTTTACACTTTACGGATGTGTATTGTTTTTTTGCTCGAAATTCGGGCACACAAACATGATTTCATTATTGTCTAGTTGATGAATCAGCCAAACAAACTATTCAGCTCCAAGTCTACACGGCCTACAATCATTGAGAAATCTTCTGTATTCTCCACAAAGTCGAGTTTGTTTACGTCAATAGTTAGAAGCTTTCCATGTTTGTAACCAGCGATCCATTTTTCATAGTGCTCGTTCAAGGTTTTCAGATACTCTAACTTTATGTTGAATTCAAAATCCCGATTTCTTTTTTGAATTTGCTGAACGAGTTTAGGGATATCCGCCTTTAGATAAATTAGTAAATCGGGTGGCTGCACAAAGCTGGTCATGGAATTGAAAAGATCGAGATAACTCTGATAATCCCTGTTATTCAGATGCCCGCTTTTGTGGAGGTTGGCTGCGAAAATGTGTGCGTCTTCGTAGATGGTGCGATCTTGAATGATGGTTTTTTCGCTTTCACGAATTTGCCTGACTTGGTTGAAGCGACTGTTCAAAAAATAGATTTGCAGATGGTAAGCCCACCGGGTCATGTCCTCATAAAAATCGCGGAGATAGGGATTATGATCCACCGATTCATAAAGCGGAATCCAATTGTAATGCTTTGACAATTTTTCTGCCAGTGTAGTTTTGCCGGATCCGATGTTGCCGGCAATGGCAATGTGTTTCAGTGTAGCCACGAGTTGTTCAATAATGAAGTGGCGAAGGTCGCCATTTTTATCTGATTTTGGGCAATGGAAAAGGATACAGTCAGGGAAATCGCTTTTAAGAAATTTTCAGATAACAAAATGATTGTGAAGTATTTGGAGCAAGGGCAGTGATATTGTATTTTTGATTCATCAAAATGAGTTACGTGAAAAAAAATGCGTAGCTCAAATCCCCTTAGAGATA
>JAJTGQ010000162.1 GCA_021299455.1 Flammeovirgaceae bacterium
TGGCCATCACTGCCATCACGTTCTTTGTATTCATCATTTTGTTCACGGTGGCGTTTGGCCGGATCTGGTGCGGCTGGGCTTGCCCGCAAACACTTTTTATGGAAATGGTGTTCCGTAAAGTAGAATATTGGATCGAGGGCGATGCCAACCAGCAACGCAGGCTGAATAACCTCCCGTGGTCGACCAACAAGATTTTCAAGAAAACGAGCAAACACATTATCTTTATTGGCATTGCTGTTCTGATTGCCCATGTGGCCATGTCCTACCTGATTGGCATCAAGCAAGTGAAGGAAATTGTTTCGCAATCACCGGCAGAGCATTTAAGTGGCTTTATCGGCCTGGTTGTTTTTACCGGCATTTTCTATGGGGTGTTTGCCTGGTTTAGGGAGCAAGCTTGTTTGGTTGTTTGCCCTTATGGACGATTGCAAAGTGTCTTGCTGGTGAAAGATTCCATTGTGGTAGCGTACGACTGGCTGCGTGGAGAACCACGCGGAAGGCTGAAGAAGAACGAGCAGAAAATAACTGAGAAGCAGGGGGATTGTATTGATTGTAAATTGTGTGTCCACGTGTGCCCTACCGGTATCGACATTCGAAATGGTACTCAGCTGGAATGTGTTAACTGCACCGCTTGTATCGATGCTTGTGACGAAGTGATGACCAAGGTTGAAAAACCAAAAGGGCTCATCCGCTATTCATCATTCAACGCTGTTAGTCAGGGAAAGCAAAAGTTATTGACGCCAAGAACCATTGGCTACACGGTGGTTCTGACGGCTCTGCTAAGCCTCTTATCGTATTTTATTCTCACGCGAGCGGACATTGAGACCACTATTTTGAAAGCTCCCGGCACCTTGTACACAAAGACCGATGACGGAAAAATTACGAACTTATATATCATCGAATTCATGAATAAGACATTCGAAGACATACCCTTGGTACTTAAAATGGAATCACCCGCGGCAGCCACACTCACAAAAATCGGTGATCCATCAATCGTGGTGCCAAAAGAAGGTATTCTTAAAGGAGTGGTTATGATCAAACTCGGAGAAGAGGACTTGCGAGGAATGAAGACAGTGGTTGAACTAGGGATCTACCGCGAAAACGAGAGAATTGGAACGGCACGCGCAAAATTTATCGGGCCGATTAAATCATTTAAAAAATAAGTGTATGAAATGGGTTATCACATCATTTGTCTTCTTTGCACTCTTTATTGGCACCCTCGTTTTTGTTTGTGTTCGAGAAGATATTGCATTAGTGTCTACTAACTACTATCAGGATGAACTGGTACATCAGGTAAAGATGAACCAGCAACGCAATATGGCCGATCTGAAGGATAAGCCCGTTATTAAAATGGCCGATGCACAAGTAGATGTCTTTTTTCAATCCTTGGAAAAAATGGAAAAGGGTGAGCTTCGCGTGGCGAGGCCCTCAGATGAACGGTTAGATCAGCGATTTGAGTTGCTGAATCAGCCCGAGCAAAGTTTCAAACTGGCACGCTGGGAGAGGGGGCTCTATCGGGTATCTATGCAATGGTCGATGCAGGGCAAAGACTATTATTACGAGAAATTGATTGTAATGTAATCAGCCTATGTGGTGGACAGCCCTGTTGATCGGTTTAGCTGGTAGCCTTCATTGTGCGGGCATGTGCAGTCCTTTGGTGCTAGCGGTTACTGCTCAAAATCCCTTTTTAAAAAGTAAAATAGTTTACAACATCGGTCGTGTTTTGGTGTATGCTGGGTTAGGTGCTTTTGCTGGCGCTGTAGGCAGTCTAATTCCGATTCAAGGGCAACAAAGTGGGCTGTCTCTGCTCATGGGAATCGTCTTTTTATTGCTGGGTTTCGGCATTTTTAAAAGTGTGCGAATACCTTTTCTCGATAAGTATGGAAGTCGAGCCGTATCTCTGTTTAAAAACCATTTTAGAAACGAACTTGCACGCAAAGGAACCGGGACCTTTTTGATTTTGGGTGCCATGAATGGTTTATTGCCTTGTGGACTTACCTACATGGCGTTGGCCTATTGTTTTGTGTTGCCATCAGCGAGCGAAGGATTCCTATTTATGCTGTTTTTTGGTTTGGGCACCTGGCCGGTAATGATTGGGTTTACCTGGCTCGTCCGTGAATTGTTGAATAGGTTCAATTTTTCGTTTCGGATGATCAGCGCAGGTGTTTTCTTGGTTGCGGGGATTTTATTGATTGCCAGGGTGTTTGTATCAAATCACGGGTTGGAAACGAATCAATTTCGGGCTGCGGATTCGGGTGCTATAATTGAGTGCAAATAGCCTTTTTTATATAAGCCAAATATTCTAATTTTACTACACTCGGATTCACCGAAATAAATTTAAAAACTATGAAAAAAATATTAGTTCCAACTGATTTCTCTAAGACATCAATTACTGCCTTAGAAACAGCTTTTGAAATTGCCAAAAAGGCGGGTGGTACCATTTTTGTTTTACATGTGGTGGAAGAAGCTACGCCTGATTCGTACAGCATTACAGGCGAGTGGCGAGATGACAATTGGGAAGACAGGCTGTTCACCTTTAAGTTGCTGGAGAAGGCGAAAGCGCAGTTGGAGAAATTGGTAATGGATCCTCGATTTAGTGACGTTAAGCTAGTTGGCGAGTTGCGGCTGGGCAACCCTTTTCATGGTATGAATACAATTATTGCCGAGCAAAAGGTTGACTTAGTGGTAATGGGAACTCGTGGCAAAACAAACTTAGAGTCAATGGTAATTGGTACGAATACGGAACGTGTTGTCCGACACTCCCATTGCCCGATCTTAACTGTTCACAAAAAGCCA
>JAJTGQ010000145.1 GCA_021299455.1 Flammeovirgaceae bacterium
ATTCCCTCTTCCAAAGCGAGTAAACAAGCAATTGCTTCGATGGCTCCCGCAGCTCCCAACAAATGACCCGTCATTGACTTGGTAGAACTGATATTCATTTGGTAGGCATGCTCTCCAAATACTTGCTGTATTGCTTTGATCTCACCGATGTCTCCTAATGGTGTGGATGTTCCGTGAGTGTTAACATAATCAACTTCCTCGGGCTTGATGCCGGCTTCTTCTAAGGCATATTGCATTACCTTTATAATGCCAGTACCTTCTGGATGAGGTGCAGTAATATGGTATGCATCTGCAGACATTCCACCTCCGATAATTTCGCCATAAATCTTTGCGCCACGCCTTTTGGCATGTTCGTATTCTTCGAGTATTAACGCACCCGCACCTTCCCCTAAAACAAATCCATCTCTGTCTTTATCGTATGGTCGGGACGCTGTCTCAGGTGAGTCATTCCTTTCTGAAAGTGCTTTCAAGGCATTAAATCCGCCTACTCCTGCAATGCAAACGGCCGCCTCTGAGCCACCAGAAACGATGACATCTGCCTTCCCTAATTTTACATAGGTGTAGGCATCATAAATTGCATTTGTAGATGAAGCACAGGCAGAAACTGTAACATAGTTTGGCCCGTGAAAACCGTATTTGATAGAGATGTGCCCAGCACTTAAGTCCGGGATCATCTTTGGAATAAAGAACGGATTGAACCGAGGCGTTCCATCTCCAGCGGCAAACGTCCTCATTTCTTCCTGAAAAGTGAACAAACCGCCAATTCCAGAGCCCCAAATAACTCCTACTCTGTCTTTGTTAACTTTATCGAGGGGAAGTTTTGAATCTAGAATAGCTTCATCTGCAACGGCCATCGCATATTGAGCGAATGGATCGAGTTTTCTAGCCTCCTTGCGTTCCATGAGGACAGTAGGGTCAAACCCTTTTACCTCACACGCAAATTTGGTTTTGAAAAGAGTTGTGTCAAACTTAGTAATCGGGGCAGCACCACTTTTTCCTTGAGATAACCCATCCCAATATTCGCGAAGTGTATTTCCAATTGGAGTAAGCGCACCTGCCCCGGTAATGACAACTCTTTTAAAAGTCATAGATGATAGATGATCGTAGACGACCTAAAGCAAAATTATTTTTTTGCGTTTTCTTCCAAATAGGAGATCGCCTGACCCACCGTAGCAATGTTTTCAGCCTGATCATCAGGAATGGAGATATTGAATTCTTTCTCAAATTCCATGATCAACTCAACAGTGTCTAATGAATCAGCTCCCAAATCATTGGTAAAGCTTGCCTCAGGAGTTACTTCAGATTCTTCAACACCCAACTTGTCGATGATGATTTGTTTTACTTTTTGTGCGATTTCGGACATGATAATAAGGTTTAAGGATTCAAAAATCAGGTGCAAATAAAGAGATTTAACCCAATATTGACAAACATTTAGCCACGTTCATCAATACCACCTACTTTTGCAGACCTATAAAAATGAAAAAAAAGACGCTTGATATAAGCTATTCATATGATTTTGACCTGCTAGGCATTATCTCACCACTAAAGGGCTACAAAATGGCTTGGGAGATCAATAATTGTCTGAATACTAAACTGGTAAAAGATAAGGATTTATGTATTTCTTTCAAGAAAGGCATCAATCAAAATTTCTCTCAATTTAGTTATTCAGGAGAGGCGTGGGTGTTGAAATTGTTTAGAAACAAGCCACTAGAATCAGATCAGTCCAAAACAACGCTGGTGCCCGAATTTCCGCATTATGATTTTATTTTATTGACGCAAAGTGACGATCCAACCAAAAGCAATCGGTTGCAGGAAGTCTTACGGCTGATCCCTTCCGTAGAATTGGTGGCTTTTATACCTTTGGGCGCTCTAAAAGCCAAGGATTACTTTATTTTCAAACATTATACATGGAAAGGATTTCTTACAACAAAACCAAAATCGTAGCCACCGTTGGCCCTGCTTCAAACAACAAAGAGATGCTTCGGGCATTGATTAAAGAAGGTGTGGATGTGTTTAGACTCAACTTCTCACATGGCAAGCACGAGGATCACTTAAAGGTGATCAACTTCGTTCGTGAGTTGAATAACGAGATGGGTACAAACGTGGCGTTGCTACAAGATTTGCAAGGTCCTAAAATACGTGTCAATGAAATGCAGCCTGGTATCGAGATTGTTGCAGGTCAGGAAATTGTAATCACAACACGCGAAGTGTTGGGCAACAACGAATTGGTTAGCACTTCTTATGAAGGATTACCCAAAGATGTGAAGCGTGGTGATATGATCTTGATTGATGATGGAAAGATCGAGCTGAAGGTAGTGGAGGTACGTGATATTGATGTCGTCTGCAAGGTGATCTATGGTGGTCCATTGAAGTCAAGAAAGGGCATCAACCTACCATTTTCAAAAGTAAGTGCTCCCTCGCTCACTGAGAAAGACTACGAAGACTTGGAATTTGGTTTAAAGAATAAAGTAGATTGGGTTGCTCTTTCTTTTGTTAGGAAGGCAACTGATATCGAAATCCTTCGCGAGGTGATTAATCGTCAGAAAGCCGCTACACGGATTGTTGCAAAAATCGAAAAGCCAGAAGCGCTTGAAAACATTGACGCCATCATAGCAGCCACTGATGCGATTATGGTTGCCCGAGGAGATCTGGGAGTTGAGATTTGGATGGAAGAAGTGCCGATGGTGCAGAAGATGCTCGTTGATAAATGTAACAAGGCAGCGAAGCCAGTGATCGTAGCTACTCAAATGATGGAAAGTATGATCGAGAATCCGCGCCCCACCCGTGCGGAGACGAACGATGTCGCTAACGCAGTGATGGATGGTGCCGATGCGCTGATGCTATCGGCTGAAACAGCTGCAGGAAAATATCCCATCGAGGTAATTAGAAGTATGGTTCGAACGATTGGATCGGTTGAAAAACAAGGAAAGATATTTTTTAAATTTAGAGAGCCCGATCCTGCAACTTCTACCTATTTTGCCGATAGCTTAATTTTGACAGCTTGCAAATTGGCGAAAGATGTGAACGCGAAGGCTATTGTTGGAATGACTCAATTGGGTTACAGTGCCTATAAAGCCTCTTCACACAGACCTGATGCCAATATATTTGCCTTCACAAGTAACCATGCGATTATTAACACCATGAACTTGGTTTGGGGTACCCGCTCTTATCATTACGACAAAGCAGCTTCTACGGACGCGACCATTGCGGATGTGGAGGAAATTTTGAAACGTGATGGTCACGTAAAAAAAGGTGATACTTTTATTATTTTGGCCAGCATGCCAATTCAAGAGAGAGGTAGAACAAATATGATTAAAGTGCACGAAGTGCAGTAGTGGTTATTCGTTGACCGTTGTTGGTTGATTGCCAATCCACAGTAATCAACAACGATTATCTACAACTTTGGCGCTACCATTATCACAGCTTCTTTCTCCACCACTACCATTCCGGCTGGGTCGCCCTTGCGTTTGCGCACGTATTTTTTAGGCGTGTAAGCTACGGGGCAAAGGCTATCTGTTTTACGTTTGGAGTTGTAGGCCGCCAGTTCTGCTGCCCGTTCTATCACGTCTTTCGGGAAATTTTTTCCTGACTGATGCTTTATGATTACATGTGAACCCGCCACATCTTTTGCGTGCAGCCAAAGATCTTCTTTGTAAGAATGCTTCAGGGTAAGTTGATCATTGGCCTCAGCATTCTTTCCAACCCAAATCTGAAAGCCTTTGTATTCAAATGTGTGATAGGGCAGGGGTTCTGATTTTGTTTTTTTGTTTAAAGAAGACTCTTCTTTGCCAAATTGCCGTACGGTCTTTAGGTCATCTGACTTCTCCAGAGTTTCAATAGACTGTTTTATTTTTTCGTTTGCCTTTTTTTTTGATAGGATGGACTCATTCAACTTGGCAACTTCTATTTGTTGATTTTTTGCTTTTCGATAAAACACCTCTGCATTCCGTTGTGGGTTGAGTTCTCGTTTAAGTTTTATTTTTTCAGGTTGATTAGTATAAAAACTGACCAGCTCGATGGTTTCTACACCTGGTTTGATTTCGTGCATGTGGGCCATTAGAAGATCTCCCCAAAGTTGATAGTGGGTGTCGTTAATCAGGTCGTTTACTTTTTGGACATTCTTTGCAATGTAATTGTTATTGCCTGTGAGCTGATCGTTTAGTGCCTTTAACTCCTTTGATTTTTCGGTTTCAAACGAAGTTGAAATGGTATATCGGTAATAGAAATCGTTGATCGCAGAAATAGGGTTTTCAAATTCGGAAACAATTTCGTCCATTGGGATGAGCGACAGAGAAAGTTTGCTGTGCCTTTTTATGATATAGTATCGCGGCACCTCCAGTAAGGTCTTTGTCTTTTGAAAGAATGACCATTTTTCGTCATCTGTCAAAAATGCTTTCAGTTTTTCCTCGAGGTATTGGATTACTGATTTTCCGAATGTGAAATAGGTCTTTTGTAATTCATACAGGTGCTTAACGAAGTGCTCTTTGCTCCAATTGACAGTCTTGTCCAGTCCTGGCAAAGAGATGTCAAAATCGTTTCGGAACTGATTTCGAAATATCTCGTGCGCCTTTTTATTTTGAAATAGGATAACATTGGATTGGCTTCCGTGCATTTTGAACAGTAGCAAAACGTTTTGCTCTAATTCAATCGAAAATGATCTTTCGTTTTCAAATTGCCCGATGGACTCTACCTTTTTTAGTATGGCTTCTGGAAACAAATCAATACTGTTTTTCTTGGCCCGATTGAATGATGAAGGAAAAGATAAACAACAAAAGGCCGGTTGAAGACTTGCTTTGAAAAAGAAGGATTCTGTTGAATTGTTGAACTCGAGGACAAGCTCCTCTCTGTTTTGGCTAAAACAAGAAACTAACGTAAACCCCTTCAGCTTTTGGTCTAGCGCTTGGCTTAACTGTCTTAGAAAATAGAAATTATTATGCAAAACTAAACGGTGAAGGAAAGACCATCGTAGCCCAAAGCGATCGAGTCGGGTAGTTCTTTTTCTATCAACTTATGTAAACCCAATTTGTGACTCATATGCGTAAAGTACGTCTGCCGAGCGCCAATTGTTTTCGCCACTTCGATTGATTCGGATAGTGTAAAATGGGAGGGATGATTTTCTTTTTGAAGGGCGTTAAGAATAAGTACCTCAGTTCCTTTTAATCTTTCGTAGGTGGATGCTGGAATTTGATTGGCATCAGTGATGTAACTGAAGTTGCCGATTCGAAAACCGAACACGGGCATTCTCAAATGGAAGACAGGAAGCGGAGTAAAGGTAATTCCGTTGATTTCGAACGGACGATCGTCAATTTCATGCAGCATGATTTGAGGCGTACCCGGATATTTCACTGTCTCGAAAGCATAGTAAAATTCAGTTTGCACCTGCGCAAGGGTTTGCTTCATGCCATACACAGGCATGTCTTTTTGTTGCAGGTAATTGAAGGCCCTCACATCGTCTAATCCGGCAATGTGATCCTTATGACTGTGTGTGAGGATGACTGCGTCTAGTTGCTTAATGCCCTCTCGAAGCATTTGTTGTCGGAAATCGGGACCTGTGTCAATTACGAAACTATGTGGGCCTATCTCAATATGAATGGATACCCTAAGTCGCTTGTCGCGGTAGTCCATAGATTGGCAAACCTCACATTGACAGCCAATCACCGGCACACCTTGTGAAGTACCAGAACCGAGGAAGGTGATTTTCAAGGCGATCGATTAGAATTTGAACGTGTGACTAAAAAGAGAAGACACTATTTTGCCTTTTTCTTTTTTAAATTCAACGAATTTCTTTTCAATCAATTTGAAACATATTGCTACTCTAGTTTGTGGATCAACAACCCAATATTCCTTAACCCCCGATTTCTCGTAGATCTTTTTCTTTTTCGTAAGATCAAAGCTCTTTGTTCCAGGGGAAAGGATTTCAACGACCAGATCGGGCGCGCCATAGATACCATCTTCTTTTATGATGTTAAGCCTGTTATTGCTGATAAAAACCAGATCAGGTTGAAAAGCATTTTTATGGCTGTCAAGGTAGACATCAACAGGCGATATAAAGATTTTACCTAAATTCTTCTTCTTAGCGAATTGTAAGACTTCGCTGCCTAAAGAAAGAACAGCGTCTTGATGGTTGATGGTTGGCGCTGGTGACATATAGATTATTCCTTCAATTAATTCACAGCGAGTACCCTCGGGAAGCATTTTAAATACTTCCATGGTAGTGCGGGGTGGCCTTTGCTGCAGACTTACCATTGATCTAGATTTTAACTTCAGCACGAGTTAACTCTTCATACAATTTCAAATTCTTTTCACTGAACTTGGAGGTGTCTAGCTCTACATTCTTTAAAATGTCGAGTAATGCGTTGATTTTTCCTTCCATGGCAAAGAACTTGTTCACAATCATAATCTTCTGCTCTTTTAGGAGGCAATAACCTGATTTGAAGTTACCTTTTTCGTATCGCATGATGTAGTCCGACTCAGCGATCAGGTCTTCGAGCTTGGTCAAAAATTGGTTTGTATATTTAATCATTCGTAGTGGCGAATTTTGGTTGCAAGATAGGTAGTAATTTGAAGATTTGGTAATGGGAAATGCGGCATGGAAAGATAAGAAACTGGTGGTTTTGGTTGGTCCAACAGCAATAGGCAAGACGGCCGCGGCCATCAGTTTAGCAGAGCGCTGGAATACCGAGATCATTTCGGCTGATTCAAGGCAGATTTACAGGGAGATGGAAACAGGCACAGCAAAGCCTACTGCTGATGAACTATCAAGGATAAAGCATCACTTTGTCAACTTTAAGTCAATTGAGGAAAACTACAGTGCCGGGCAATTTGGACGAGACGCAATGGAGCGGATCAACGAATTATTTGAGGAAAAGGACGTCTTGATTTTGTGCGGGGGATCTGGGTTGTATATCAAGGCATTGTTGGAAGGGTTTGATGAAATGCCAGAAATACATGAAGGTTTGAGGAAGGAGATCATTGAGAAATATACCCAAAAGGGATTGACTTGGCTGCAGGGTGAAGTGCAAAAAATAGACCCAGACTATTTTGCGTTGGTCGATGTACAAAATCCACAGCGCTTGATGCGGGCGTTGGAACTGAATTTGACTTCCGGACAACCAATGCACGACTTGCGGAAGAAGAAGAAGATTGAGTTGCCATTTCAAGTGACTAAAATCGGACTGGAACTTCCTCGGGAAGAATTGTATCAACGGATAGATTTACGAATGGATCAGATGATTGAAAGAGGTTTGTTCGAGGAGGCAACCAGATTCTATCCTCAACGACATCTAAATGCCTTGCAAACAGTTGGCTACCAGGAGATTTTTGGTCACCTGGAGAAAAAATATGACCGCGAAGAGGCAATTCGATTGCTGAAAAGGAATTCCAGGCACTATGCCAAACGGCAAATGACCTGGTTTAAAAAGGATCAAGAGATAAAATGGACGAGACCGGACGAGGTGCTGAAAGAGGTGACCAAAGAAGTAGATAATAGTTAGACCTCATGCCTATTTTGGGTTTATCAATCTTGTATATTTGATCACTTTTTTTACTTGTATTATCTAAGCGAGGCAGATATAAAAATAATTGAAGAACAACAAGCGCAAAATAAATGAGTCTGGCTATTCGCATAAGAGATTGTATTGACAACCACGAGAGATATGTGGCCATGATGGCTACATTGCCTGATAGAGAACTGGCAAAGAAACTTGAATTGGTATATATACAATCGGAGATTGCTGAAAAAACTAAAAATACTGGCTCGCTAGAGCTCCTCGAAGTTTGGCATAATCAAATCATTGAAGCGCGTATTTACAAAGCAGAAAATGAGATCCCGGATGCACCCAATGAAATTGAATTAGCGATTGCCGATATAGAAACCTTTGTAGCAAAATCGGAAGAGCGTCAGGAAATCATTAATGAATTCAGCAACACAGCCTACCTGTCGGAAAATCCGATAAAACCATCTCGCTCAAAAGTTCAGCAACAAGACATCGATAGTCAACTTTCGTTGTTTGGTGAGGTTAAACAGAACGAGAAGTAGTTTGTGAACCTTGAATCTTGAATTTTGAATAAAGTATTGATCATCACCTATTATTGGCCTCCTAGTGGGGGAAGTGGTGTGCAACGTTGGCTAAAATTTGTGAAGTATTTAAGCCAAATGGGTTGGGAGCCAATTGTATTTACTCCGGAAAACCCCTCCTTTACAATTCAGGATAACTCATTGCTAAAAGACGTGCCCGATTCGGTGGAGGTGATTAAACTTCCTATTTGGGAACCCTATGATTTGTTTTTTAAGATTTCGAAAATAGTTGGAAAAAAATCAGTTAAACAGAGTGACTTTATTTCCACCGGAAAGAAATCCTTGTTTCAGAAAATCAGCTCGTTTATCCGGGGTAATTTTTTTATACCCGATGCGCGTATATTTTGGGTCAAGCCTTCGGTGGCTTTTTTGGATGATTTTATTAAGTCAAATAAAATTGATCGAATAATCACTACGGGCCCACCACACAGTATTCATTTGATTGGGTTGAAATTGAAGGCGAAAAATCCAGCCCTAAAATGGATTGCCGATTTCCGAGATCCATGGAGTGAATGGGACTTACTGGACACACTTTCACTTACCCGCCTTGCAAGAAGTCGTCACAAAAATTTGGAGAAAAAAGTTTTGACGATGGCGGATCGGATTATCACTATTGCTCCCTATCATGTGAAAAGATTGGAAGCGCTGAGTGGTCGACAGGTGGATTTAATTACCAATGGTTTTGATGAAGATGACTTCAGAGGTATTGTGCATCAAAAGACGAATAAGTTTACTATGCGCCATATTGGCGTGGTGGATGAGCTTCGCGATCCAAAGCCTGTGATGGAAGCAATTAAAGCCCTTTGTCTGAAAGATGAATTGTTTCGACAAAACGTGCTTGTTGAATTTATTGGGAATGTCAATTCGGCATTTAAAAACTACGTCTTGGAAGATTCAACTTTGAAGGTTGTCACTCGCTTTGTAGATCAGGTACCGCATGCGCAATTGCTGAACCTATATGGCGAAACAGACCTTCAGCTTTTGGTGCTGGCCCATACATCAATTGCTCCGGGTAATTTGCCAGGTAAGTTTTTTGAATACCTAGCATCAGGTAATCCTATTTTGGGCATTGGACCAGTCGATGGAGATGCGGGAATGGTTCTTTCCCAATCAGGTGGTGGTAAGATTTTCGACCGAAGTAATGAAGTGGGAATCAAGGAGGCGATTCAGGAGTTTTACCTACAATGGACAAAGGGGGATTTGACACCAAATGCTGCCAACATGGTTTATTCGCGAAAGCAACTAACCCGACAACTCATTCGTATCTTAGGGCCTGAAATTTGATTTCCTTTGATCAGTAAACATTTTATTAAAAGTTCATTTATCTACAC
>JAJTGQ010000096.1 GCA_021299455.1 Flammeovirgaceae bacterium
AGTGGCTTTTATATACGCTATCAATTGATCATTTTCAATTGGACAAAACTGTAGGTTCCAGGTAGATTGGAGAGCTGCATTTTCTTTGCGAATCTTGTTAAGCAAGCTCATAATATCGGTCATCCGATTGGTTCTTTTCCAATCGTAATGACGCACTTCATACTTCTCAGAATTATAGTATTCTTCTTTGCCTTCTATCGGCATGTTTTCCAGAAATTCGTAGGATGGTCCGTAAACGCCATAGTTAGAAGAAAGTGTGGCAGCCAGTGCAAAGCGAAACAAAAAGCTATTCTCTCCTTTCATCTGCAAATGATAGGGTAGAATATCAGGCGTGTTGGGCCAGAAGTTCGGACGGAAATAATTTCTTGACGGTCCGTTCACTAAATCATTCATGTACTCAATGATTTCAGCTTTACTAACTCGCCAGGTGAAATAAGTATACGATTGAGTAAACCCAACTTTCGCCAACGAGGCCATAATCCTTGGCCGTGTGAATGCCTCCGCGAGGAAAATAACATCAGGATGTACTTTTTGCACTTCGATGATCACCCAATGCCAAAATGGAATCGGTTTGGTATGTGGATTATCAATTCTAAAAATGGTAACTCCTTGTTCTATCCAGTAGAAGAACACAGACCGAAGTTCGTCCCACAAATTCTTCCAATCGTCTGTTTCAAAATTGAACGGATATATATCTTGATATTTCTTTGGTGGATTCTCAGCATACTGAATGGAACCGTCCGGTCGCTGTTTAAACCAATCTGGATGTTCCTTCACGTAGGGGTGATCGGGTGCACACTGAAAAGCAATGTCCATCGCAACATCAATTCCCAGTTTCTGTGCTTCTTCAATTAACTTTTTAAAATCCTCCAACGTACCTAACTCTGGAAGAATCGACTTGTGCCCTCCTTCGTCACTGCCGATAGCCCACGGTGAACCCGGCTCACCCTTCTGTGCCTTCACATTATTGTTTTTTCCTTTTCTATTGAGTTTACCAATGGGGTGAATGGGTGGAAAATACAACACATCAAAACCCATGGCAGCTACCCGTGGCAAAAGCCGGATGCAATCTTGAAACGTGCCATGCTTACCAAGTTCGAATGAGCTGGATCTTGGAAAGAACTCGTACCAGGCACTGAAGTTTGCTTTTTTATGCTCAACCACAATTTCAACCTCCTCATCCAGGCGCGTTTCATTTTCCTTGAGGGGATAATCTTTAACAATCTGCGAAAAACCCTCGCTGAGTACCAGGTCAACCGCTTCTTTGTATTTACTGGTGTCCTCCAATTTCGTGGCGAGGTTAAGCAAATTCGCCTTCCCTTTTTCTGCCAGTGTCTTTAGGAAAATGGCGCCCTCCATCAATTCCACCTTCACATCGATTTTGGCGGCTGCTTTCTTTTTGAATCCATCATACCAGGTATCAAAATGATCGACCCAGGCATGTATCGTGAACATGTAAGTGCCTTGCTCTTCTACCAAAAAAGAAGCAGACCAGTCGTCATTAAATGTAGGTTGCAGTTCAACCACATTCCATTGATTGGCACCTGCTTTCTTGTAAAGAACAGAGGCACGGATATGATCATGACCATCGCCAAATATTGTGGCAGAAACATTAACTGATTCACCAACGGTTCGCTTAGCAGGAAACAATCCACCATCAACTATGGGTTGAACATTCTCAATAATTACTCTTGACTTCCCTTGCATGAACTATTTAATTTTTAATATGAATGAACTATAAGCAGGCAGCTCGAATTCAGCAACCAGCGATTCATTGAATCCAATTTCAGCTCCACTTCGCAATAAATCTCGACCCACATAAGCCTTCCCTTTTTCCAATTTCATGGCTGAAGCCAACTCATCGGGTATGGAAACTTTAACCTTCTCCAGTTTTGAATTAAAATTTGAAATGATGACAAGATTTTCTTCTCCCTCCCACCGAGCGAACACACTTACAAAAGGTGAAATGGCAGACTGCTGGACACTTGGAATCGTGAGGTCAAAATAACTGCCACGAGCAATCGCCTGATTGGCCGAACAGAGTTTTAAAATATCACCATAAAATTGACGCAGTTGCTTTTGCTCAACGCTCAACTGGCCTCCATCAAACTTTCCATTGTTCACCCATTTTTGATGTTGAGGCACACCCCAATAATCGAAAATAGTTGTGCGGCCGTCTTCTCCACCAAATCCTTCGGCTCCTGCGCCAGGCTCACCCACTTCCTGACCAAAGTAAATCATCACCGGAGATTGATCGATCGTTGCGCTAACTACCATCGCTGGCACAGCCTTCCAAGGATCACCGGCAAAGGCTGGTGAAGCAATTCGCTGCTCATCATGATTTTCCAGGAAATGTAACATCTGGTGGTTCACGCCTTTTAAGCTTTCTTGGATTTGCGGAATACCAACAGCATTTGCGTGTTGATTGACAAGTAAACGAAGCGTATCGTACAACTGCACTTTGTCGTAGAGGAAATCAAAATGCCCGTTTATTAAATAGTTACGGTATTCATTCGGATTATAAATCTCCGCAACGAAAATGATGTCTTGATTAATAGCTTTCACCTGAGGTATTGCCCAATGCCAAAACTCCACAGGCACCATTTCGGTCATGTCGCAGCGAAAGCCATCCACTTTCTTATTTGCCCAAAAGACCAGGATGTCTTTCATTTTAACCCATGTATCGGGAATGGGGTCAAAGTATGTTTTTCTATTATCTTGAATATCTACACCATAGTTGAGCTTAACGGTCTCAAACCATTCGTTGATTCCCGGAGTAGCAGTGAATTGGTCATTACCGGTTACTTTAGCAGGCTGTTCTGTGTATTTCTTATCCTTTGTAGGAAAAGTATTCGGGCCCAATGAGTTATAGCCCGCTGGCGGTTGAAAAGATTGACCGGGCAAATAGTAAAAGTTATTGGCTGGCTTGAACGAAACGGTTCTGTCGTCCTCTTCCCCTAAGTCTTTTGTGCCTTCGGGGCGCGCATCGCTGCGATAGGTACGTGCCACATGATTGGGGACAAAGTCAATGATGACTTTCATCTGTGCTTGATGCGTGCGCTCAACCAATTGCTCAAATTCCTGCATTCTAATCTTCACATTTACAGCAAGATCAGGGTTGATATCATAATAGTCTTTAATGGCATAGGGCGATCCGGCCCTGCCCTTGACCACATCTGCGTCATCTAATGGAATTCCAAATTCAGTATAATCCGTCAGCAATGCATGTTCGATTATACCGGTGTACCAAACATGGGTAACTCCCAACTCTTTTATACCCAACAGTGCAGTCTCGTTGATCTCATTCATTTTCCCAACGCCATTCTCCTGCAGAGTTCCGTACGATTTGTTGGTGGTGTTGGTGTTAGTAAACAAGCGAGTCATCATCTGGTAGATGATCATCTTTTCTGATTTTCCGGGCATAGCAGGTGTTTCTGGGATTCTTTCTTTGCGGCTAGAACAGGCGGCCATCAACACAAGCAACCCGACTAGTAAATTTGACTTTGACATAGGCTTATCAAAGTTCCAAGATAAATAATACTTGGAGATTACAGCAGTACTTCGTCCAAAATTATAGGATATCTATAGCGTCAGGTACCGGAAGAAATGACCTTGATTTCCTAATGAACAAAAACCGCTTTTCAATAGAGGCTAAAAGATTGCTCCAGCGATAGTAGCCGTCATCATGGTCGCAAGGGATGCAGCAAGCATCGCTTTCAATCCTAGCTTCGAAAGATCTCCTTGTCGCCCGGGAGCCATCCCACCAATGCCTCCAATCTGGATGGCTATAGAGCTGAAATTGGCAAAGCCGCATAATGCGTAAGTGGCAATTCGAATGGATTTTTCGTCAAGCAAACCGGCTGCCTTCATTTGCGACAAATCCACATAAGCAACAAACTCGTTGATGACCATTTTTTGGCCAAGCAAACTGCCTACTTGTAGCGTCTGGCTCCACTCTACCCCCATGGCAAAAGCAAATACCCTAAACACCTGACCTAATATGTATTGTAACGAAAAGCCATTGAATGCTCCCTTTGTACTTGATACCACAAATTCATTAAGCCCGGTAACTGCACCAACAAAATCAACGAGTATCCAATTGACTGCATAAATAATGGCAATAAAAGCGATCAACATGCCGCCAATATTCAACGCTAGTTTCAAGCCGTCCGCTGCACCCGTTGCAAGAGCATCAACAAGGTTCACACCAATCTGTTCTTTGTTTACCTTGAGACGGGCATCAATTTTCTCGGGTTCATCTTGAGGACAGAATATCTTCGATAAAACAATCGCAGCGGGTGCATTCATGATTGAAGCACAAAGCAAATACGTTGCGAAAAGCGTCTTCTCTTCCACACTTCCTCCGCCTAGCAGGCCAACATAAGTTGCCAACACACTTCCCGCAATGGTGGCCATCCCTCCTACCATCAAACAAAAGAGCTCAGACTTCGTCATGCCTGCAATAAAGGGTCGCACTAACAAAGGCGCCTCTGTTTGCCCCATGAAAATATTGGCAGCAGCGGAGAGACTTTCACTTCCTGAGAGCCGCATCGTTTTTGTCATGACCCATGCAAAACCAAAAACGATTTTTTGCAGAATGCCCAAGTAGTAAAGACCGGCTGTTACAGCTGAAAAGAAAATAACAGTGGGCAATGCCTGAAATGCAAAAATGAAACCTGTGTTAGAAGTATCCGTAGCGAGTGAACCAAAAACAAATTTGCTACCTTCTCGTGCGAAGCCCAGAAAAAGAACAAACTTCTCGCTGGCAAATTCAAACACATAACGAACGAAGCCTACTTTTGCAATCGCCAAGCCTATTACTATTTGTAGGGCGATGCCAATGGCCACCAATCTCCAATCTATTTTTTTTCGATTTCCGGATAAAAGGAATGCTACACCAATTAAGAAAAGTAATCCGAGAAGCCCGCGTACATAGTCCATTTAAAGAATTTCAAGTGCGATCAATACCTTTCAATTTCTCTTCCCCAACTCATCTCTGATTTTGGCGGCCTTTTCGTAATCTTCTTTATCGAGCGCGTCTTTTAGCAGATCTTTGAGTTTATCCATACTATAATTTTTGTAGTCATCGCTACCCTTCTTCACCGTTTCTTTCTTTGCTTTGGGTTTGGTCTCTTTTGGTTGCGCTTTTTCTTTATCGTCCTCCTCCTCTTGATCTGTTAATACAATGCCTGCCTCGGCCAATATCGTCTCATACGTATAAATGGTAGCATCAAACCGCAATCCGATTGCAATCGCATCAGAAGGTCTGGCATCAATTTCTGTTTTATTTAAACCATCGCTGCAAACAATTTTTGCGAAGAATACACCCTCTTTCAAATCGGAGATAATTATTTCCTCCACATGGAAATGAAAGGAATTCGAAAATGACTTAAACAAGTCGTGGGTCATCGGACGGTTTGGAATGATCTTTTCAATTTCGATCGCGATGGCCTGGGCTTCAAACATTCCTATAATAATGGGCAACCTGCGATTTCCTGACACCTCGCCAAGCACCAACGCAAAAGAACCGGTCTGTGATTGGCTCGATGATAATCCTAAAATCTCTAACTTAATCTTCTTCACTAAATCTAAATTACTATTTCGCCAACACTATTTATGAACTATTCAGAAATTCTTTTTGCTAATGGCTGGCTTTAACAGCGGCCGTCAATTTTGGCAGAATATCGAAGGCATCTCCCACAATGCCATAATCGGCTGCTTTGAAAAAGGGCGCGTCCGCGTCTTTGTTAATCACTACAATTACTTTAGATGAGTTGACGCCAGCCAGGTGCTGGATAGCTCCTGAAATGCCCACTGCAATGTACAACTGCGGAGCCACCTTGACTCCCGTTTGGCCTACGTGCTCATGATGTGGTCTCCAGCCCAAATCAGACACCGGCTTACTGCAACCCGTACCAGCATGTAGTGCTTTGGCCAGGTCTTCCAGGATGCCCCAGTGCTCAGGTCCTTTCAATCCACGGCCTCCAGAAACTACGATCTCTGCTTCCGGCAGTAAAATATCTCCTGTTGCTTTTTCGATGGCAGTAGTGGTCGTGTTAAAATCAGCTTCGTTTAGCGAGATAGCATAGGGCGTTACTGTGATAGCGCCACTTATTTCTTTCGCTTCTGCCGCATTCTTTTTTAACGCCAACACCTTCTTCTGATTTTTTAACTCGACAAACGAAAATGCTTTGCCAGTATAAATGCTGCGCTTCACAACAAAGCCATTTGCCGTATTCGGCACGTCCACTACATTCGATACAAAGCTGGCGTTGGTTTTGATCGCGACTTTCGCAGCAACTGGTGTACCCAGCGATGAATTCGCAAGTACTAGTATGTCTGCATTCTCATCTTGCATAGCCTTCGTTAGCACCGATGCATAAACCTGAATCACCGGCTTGTCTAATCGAGCATCGGTTACATGAAGCACTTTCGTAGCTCCATATTTTCCAACAGACGACAACTCCGCTGCTTCAATTGAACCCAGTGCCACCGCAACTACCTCACCCGCTTCGAGGGCATTTGCATACGCAACGGCCTCCAATGAGGTCTTTCTAATTTTTCCTTCTCCTACTTCTACAAATACTAAGACTGACATATCAATAAAATTAATTATGTTAAAAGCTGCTTTCTTCTAACGACCTATTAAAGAACTTTTGCCTCTGTTTTCAACAGAGTCACTAGCTCGGCCACATTATCAGCGCTGATCATTCTGATAGCGCCTTTGGCCGGAGGTAATTCAAATTTTTGAACAACCACGGTCTTATCAACCGCTTTTGGTTCAACCACTTTTAATGGCTTTGTACGTGCCGACATAATTCCACGCATATTCGGGATCTTCCACTCAGCAATAGGCTCCTGGCAGCCGGCAACCAAAGGCAAGTTGGCTTCCACGTTTTCATGTCCACCTTCAATTTCGCGTTCCATCTTTACTTTCGAACCATCGATTTCTAATTTCATTACAGGAGAAAGTGACGGAATACCCAACAACTCACCAACCATTGCGTGAACGACTCCGCCATTATAGTCGATTGATTCTCTTCCCATTAGAATAAGATCATAGCCCTTGGCGTGCTCTGCAATCTGGGAGGCAACAAAAAAAGAATCTGTAGGGTCTGCATTGACACGAATCGCATCATCAGCACCAATCGCTAGCGCTTTTCGAATCGTTGATTCTGTTTCGGCAGGTCCTATGTTAATTACAGTAACCAGCGTTCCAGGAATAGCTTCTTTTAATTCAATAGCACGTGCCAACGCATAGTCGTCATACGGCCCAATAATAAATTGAACGCCCGTAGTGTCGAACTTCGTACCGTTTTCAGTAAAATTGATCTTTGACGTGGTATCAGGAACATGAGAAATACAAACTAAAATCTTCATAAAGGGAAAAAGGGAAATGATTATCAGATGTTTAACAAAGGAAACTTAAATTTGGCTCAAGATAAAGGATAAAATTTTAATAAGAGTTGTTGGAAACCGAAAAAATCAAATGAACTACGAGCGGGTGAAAAACTTGGAAAGTTGGATAAGAGAAGACCCTAACGAGCCCTTCAACAAGTACGCGCTTGCGTTGGAACTTAGTGGCAACGATCCTAAACGGGTTGGTTCGTTGTTTCAGGAATTAATAACTCAACATGCTGACTATCTGCCGACCTACTACATTGCGGCTGGTTTCTTTCTAGACCAAGGGGATCAGCCAAAAGCAATACAAGCGCTTGAAACTGGAATACTCATTGCCAAAAAACAGAATAATTTGAAAACCGAGAAAGAGCTTACTTCTTTTCTGGATGAGCTGCTTTTTGAATAGTATCGTGTTGTCAATACTGTCCGGTACTCAACATCACGAGCGTACAAGCCTCTAGCGCTTCTGCGCCAGATTCCTCAACCTTCTTTTCAAATTCCACATTTTCTGTACCGGGGTTGAATATAACACGCTTTGGCTTCAGGCTTAAAAGATATTCGTAATGTTCGGGTTGATGTTGCGGCCCTAGGTAGAGTGTAATCGTGTCAACATCTTCTATTGAAGGTTTGCTTCCAATATCTAAAATCAATTTTCCAAAAACTTCTCCCGATTTTACACCAATCGGAACTATTTCATGGTGATTGTCAACCAGCCTTTCTGCAGCCATAAAGGCATATCTACTCGGGTTTGTTGAAGCACCTACAATTACCGTTTTCTTGGTCGTCTTATCCATTCACATTCAGTTCAAAAGAGTAACGACAATTCATTGAGAAGAGTTCTTTTTGTAATACAACTTGGCCATAGCCTCAGCACAACGTTCACCATCCATTGCTGCCGACACAATACCGCCTGCATACCCTGCCCCTTCACCACAAGGAAAAAAATGCTTCACAGACACGTGCTCGAGTGTTTCCTTATCTCTTGGAATGCGCACGGGAGAAGACGTTCTGCTCTCCACTCCTACTACCTGTGCTTCGTTAGTTAAGTAGCCCCTCATCTTACTTCCAAAATTCTTAAACCCTTGCCTCAAACCATCTGCAATAAATGGCGGTAATACATCATCCATGGTGATACTCTCAAGTCCCGGTTGATAGGATGTTGGCAACAAACTGGATGAACGTTTACGATTTACAAAGTCAATCAGCCGCTGGGCGGGAGCGACCTGCGTTCCACCCGCCAGTGAGCATGCTCTTTTTTCAATCTCCGTCTGAAAGTGAAGTCCAGCCAGAGGACCAAACGCGCTATACTTCTGATAGTCGGATTCTTCAATCGACATGACTATTCCTGAATTGGCAAATTTGGAGTCTCGTCTTGATGGACTCATTCCGTTGACAACCACTTCACCGGGGGCTGTTGCTGCCGGCACAATGAACCCACCTGGGCACATGCAAAAAGAGAATACGCCTCGCTCTTTGCCACTGACTTTTGCTTGGTGAACGAGAGAATAAGAAGAAGCCGGCAAATAGGGACCACGATCTGTCTTACAATGATATTGAACCTGGTCAATCAGCGACTGCGCATGCTCCACCCGCACGCCCAGTGCAAAAGGTTTTGCCTCGATAGAGACGCCACGCTGGTTGAGTAATTCAAAGATATCTCGTGCTGAATGACCTGTGGCAAGAAGTACCGAAGCGGCTTCCCATTTTGTCCCATCTTCGGTGATAACACCAAACATTTCATTGCCTCTCAGCAGAAAATCGGTCACTTTAGTATTGAAATGAATTTCTCCTCCGGCATTCTTGATACTCTCACGAAGCTCGGCCACCAGCAACGGCAACTTGTTCGTGCCAATGTGTGGATGGGCATCGTACAAAATTTCCTCTTTGGCACCGTGGGCAACCAGGATTTCCAAGATGCGTCTTATATCGCCCCGCTTTTTTGAACGGGTGTATAGTTTGCCATCAGAATAGGTGCCGGCACCCCCTTCTCCAAAGCAATAATTTGATTCAGGGTTGACAATATCGGCTTTGTTGATGGCCGCAATATCCCTTCTTCTCGATTGAACATCTTTTCCCCTTTCCAGCAAAATCGGCTTGATCCCAAGTTCAATCAACCGAATGGCAGCGAACATTCCGGCTGGTCCCGATCCAACAATAATTGCTGCAGGAGCGTGGCTCACATCGGGATATGATTTTTCATAAGTGATGTTTGATCCCGCTTCTTTCTTTGGAACAAGTTCCACCAGAAAATTTACTATTACTTCCCTGCCTCTGGCATCAATCGATCTACGTAATGGCTGTAAAAATAGTCCGCCATCATCTGTTAAATGTAGTTTTTGAAAAAGAGCAGGTTTGACAAGCGCCTCGTCAAATGCCTCCTCGGGGGTTAAATTAACTTCAACTTTCTGATTCATAGGAAAGGTAGTTATCCCTTCAATTGGATGACAGATTAACAAAGGCGCAAGTTACGAGTTATTGTTGGTGCTGATTAATGTTTGTTTACAAATCGTTCGCGTTATCTTCTTCCATCAAAAGAAAAAGAATACCCAAAGTTGATTCCGAAATTAGAACTGGTGGAGAAGGACGATTGGTTCAGGGATGAAAATGAATTTTTGTGCAAATCATCGACATCAAAACTTCTAAATCCAATGTTGTAAGCGCCAAATATGTCGATGGTGAATCCATTGCCGTTGTTTCGTTCCATCAGGCGCAGCCCAAGCAACACGCCCCACTCAGCTCGTTGCTCTGATGCGCTTGCAGTGACTTTCGTAAGCGGAGAGATCGGTGAGAAGACATTGTTGAAATGACTGATATTTGTGAACCTAACCTGATGCCCAAAGTACCACATTCCTGTCTTCAATGGGTTGTAAAATTTCTGCCGTACAGAGATAACATTGCCCCGCTGAAACACTTTGTTTTCAGGCACTTCAGCATCCGCGGTAAAGAACGGATCACGTAATCCTTCAAAGGCGAACTCATGCCCAAGTCGTTCTTGATTGTAAAACTCAATGGAAAGTGGAATCGATCCAATGAATGCAAAAACAGGATTACCCCCAACAATCACACCATGATACTCAGGAAACAGAGGTGCAAAATAATTGAAGCCCTTACGCTTCGTTTTTTTGGGAACAACGATGGTACTGTTTTTATTCCGTTTCAGGGCAGCATCGACCTCATTGGCCAATGTCTTGTCTTCGTAGAACGGCTTATAATATCCGGCTAGTTTCCCATCGGGTTCGTAGAGCTCCCAGGTGCCAACTCTTAGATCATCTTCAATCTGCCCTTTTGTTTGCAATGAACCATTTGGAAAAAAACCGGAATAAGTCCCTTTGCCGCGATCAAACGTGCACTCCCCTTCTATTTTGCCATCTTGAAAATAATATTGCCACTTTCCCTGATTCTTCTCATCAACAATTTGTCCTTTTACTCGCAGCTTACCGTCTTGAT
Organism: Flammeovirgaceae bacterium; assembly: GCA_021299455.1. Classification (GTDB taxonomy): domain Bacteria; phylum Bacteroidota; class Bacteroidia; order Cytophagales; family Cyclobacteriaceae; genus ELB16-189. The sequence continues at coordinate 10,849 of JAJTGQ010000096.1, forward strand.
AGTATTCGCGGTATTCCCCCACACCATTTTGATAAGTGATCTCGCTTCGCTTACTCCCACCTTTGTTGAAGGTTGACCAATACCCGTTCTTTTTACCATCAACAAATTCGCCTCCCGACAGAGTGGTGCCATCTTCAAAGAAATAGCTCCATCTTCCACTAGGTAGATCGTTCGTGTACCACCCGGAAGCGGACAGCTTGCCCGAAGGATAAAATTGCTTCCATTCACCATTCTTCTTTCCATTCTCAAAATTGCCTTCACTCTCCAGTGTGCCATCTTCAGAAAAGAAACGCCACAGCCCTACGTTACGAGCACCGGCCTTTGGCCCCTCTCCCATTACTTTTCCTGAATGAAAATACTCGATAAACCTACCATAATCATCTTTGTATTCGATCTCTCCACGTAGCGTGCCGTCTTCAAAGTACATCTTCCATAAACCGGTTCTGTTATTTTCTTTGTACTCTCCTGTTTCCTTTAAATCACCATTTTCGTAATAGATTTTCCAAACACCCTCCTTTAACTTTCCATCAATAGTCCCCTCCATACTTTTTTGTCCGCTTTCGTAAAAGTATTCCCACAATCCATAGTTGGAATTAGCGCGAAGAATTCCCTTCATGCGCAAATTGCCGGTCTCAAAATAAAATTCCCAGGCACCGGTGGTCTCGTTGTTTACAAATTGACCCTTTGACTCAATATTGCCATTCAAAAAGTAAGAGATATAGCGACCTTGCAGAATGTTACTGATGGTATCTTTTACCTGATACACTTCCTTCACATTTTTCTTGGCGGCATCATGATAAGTCGTGCGGGTAATACCCTGCGCGAACGCAAGAATGGGAAGTAACCAAAAAAAAAGTAACGCCAACTTTTTCACTTGACAAAGATAGATATTCAGGATGATTGGCTGCACGCACGGGTTCATGCATAGCCGATACGGCAGATCGCCTAATGCGCCATGTTCTTCACCACGCCTGCCTTGCCCCAATCTGCTTTTTCCTGATCCGTCCACAGATAGGGGAAAAACATTGTCTTCTGAAAACGAGGTGGTAAATACTTTTGCCAGTTTGTACCGCCCGTTGCTTTGATATCTTCCGGATCGCGTTGTAGGTACCGGCCAGCTGATTTCAAATGCGCCAGCGGCCACAACACGTTTGCCAATTGATCAAACTCACGGAGACGAGAGATCACATCGGGCGAGCCTTTGAAATGTTGTTCGTACAGTTTCGACAAATTTCGGTCGCGAAACTTCATACCAGTCGACTTAAAAAGCTGCAGGTATTTTTCTTCAAACTGCTGCAGCGTCAAGGTCTTTTTTCCAGATGCAAGTTCAGTAGCTCCACTTCGCCAGTATAACTTCTCTACCTGGAGGTCGAAGTCGCTATATGCTCGCAACGCCTCCCGCTCTTGCGGGTTGACCAGATTGATCATATCCGTTGCACAAATTTCGATTAGTCGATATTGTGCTGATTGAAAGCCAGAGGAAGGCAACAATGACATTCGAAATTTCAAGAATTGCTCGCGTTCCATGCCATCGACCATTACGGTGAACGAACTTTCTAACAATTGAAAATAGCGAATGACCCGATCCAGTCGGGCAATAAAGAAAGCTTGATCCACAGGTTGCTTTTCCGAAATCTGTTCAAGCTCCCATAAAATCAGGTTAAAATACAACTCAGTAATCTGATGGTAGACGATAAATACTTTCTCGTCAGGAAATTGTGTCTTGGGGTTCTGCAAACTTAGCAGGGTATCGAGGTGAATATAATCCCAGTAAGTCAGGTAGTCGGCATGCAACAACCCATCCAGATAGGAAGACAGATCTTGCCCCATCACCGCATACTTTTGCTGCAGTTTTTTTACTTGTTCTACTAAATTAGGATCGAGTGGTTTTTCCATTAAACAAAAGATGAATGGTGTTCTTTATTAACGGCTCAAAATAGGCTGTACTTTGGACTTTTGTGTAAATTTGATGCTTTCAATAAGAATAACCAAACAGCCATGTCAAGCACCACTTCAGCCCCTGCTTCCGCTAAAAAATCCTTAAAGCAAGATCTGTACGATCATCCTGATTTTTATCAAATCGATGACTTGCTCACCGAAGAGCATAAGTTGATTCGCAGCTCTGTACGCGACTTTGTCAAAAAAGAGATAAGTCCCTACATTGAAGATTGGGCCCAGCGTGCACACTTTCCTTACGAAATCGTAAGAAAGTTTGGCGAAGTGGGTGCCTTCGGACCTACCCTGCCTGTAGAATATGGCTGTGGCGGCCTGGACTATATCTCCTATGGAATTATCATGCAAGAGATCGAGCGCGGGGACTCCGGCATGAGGTCGACAGCGTCCGTGCAAGGATCACTCGTGATGTATCCTATTTATAAATTTGGCAATGAAGCACAGCGCAAAAAATATCTGCCGAAACTGGCCAGCGGAGAATGGTTGGGTTGCTTTGGTTTGACGGAGCCTGATCACGGTTCCAACCCAAGTGGAATGGTCACCAACTTCAAAGACATGGGCGATCATTATTTGCTGAACGGAGCAAAGATGTGGATTTCAAATTCACCGAAAGCAGATGTAGCTGTTGTGTGGGCGAAGAATGAAGCGGGGCGAATTCATGGACTTATTGTCGAGCGCGGAATGCCCGGTTTTACCACACCAGAAACACACGGAAAGTGGAGCCTTCGGGCAAGTGCTACGGGAGAACTAGTATTTGATAACGTGAAAGTTCCAAAAGAAAACTTGTTGCCAGGCAAAAATGGTCTTGGCGCACCCATGATGTGCTTAGATTCCGCGCGCTATGGAATAGCGTGGGGCGCATTGGGTGCAGCTATGGATTGCTACGAATCGGCCAGGCGATATGCGGCTGAGCGCATTCAATTTGGAAGACCGATCGGTTCCTTTCAACTGCAACAAAAAAAGCTGGCTGAAATGCTTACTGAAATAACGAAAGCACAACTACTTAATTGGCGATTGGGCGTGTTGATGAATGAAGGAAAGGCGACAACCCCTCAGATATCATTGGCGAAGCGTAACAATGTGAACCTCGCTTTGGAAATTGCGAGAGAAGCACGTCAGATGCACGGAGGCATGGGGATCACTGGCGAATACCCGATCATGCGCCACATGATGAATTTGGAATCAGTGGTAACCTATGAAGGCACGCACGACATTCATTTGTTGATTTTAGGAAATGAGATTACCGGGATACCGGCTTTTGTGTAGATGAGAAAGATCCTTTCATATATTTTCGTTTCTACATTGCTTTTTTCTTGCAAGGAAAATGATGATAAGGTTTTTCCAGTTGAGCCGTTTATTGAATTCAAGTCTCTGATTTTTAAAAAAGGTCTTCCAAGCCAACCAGATTCACTAAACTTAGAATTTTACTATAGAGATGGTGATGCGGATTTTGGACTCCCAAGCTCGTTTGTGGCGCCTTATAATCTCAGAAACTATTTCTTCAAGTCTAGTGGAAGTAAATACACAGGTAGTTTAAGTGCAGTTAATGCTTCGGAATTAATTAGATACAAAGACAAACGGCTTAAAGTACTTGACACGTTGCCAAAATTCACAGCCCCTTTTGACTGCAATAATTGGGAACTTTATAGAAGCAATGGTAGAGTAACCGATACAGTTTACTTCCAAACGAACCCAAATTCCTACAATCTCTTTGTTGATATCTACACAAAAGACTCTAACAACTGGGCTCCTTTCGATTTTAGTTCGGTCTCCAGTTTTCCAAATTGTTCACAAGGCATTCATGCGAGAGTTCCAAATCTTGAAAATTTCAGTCCGCAATCTGGGGTTCCTTTTAAAATCGTAAAAATTTCGTCAAAAGAAGGCGTTATTACCTACAGGGTCGTTAGTTATAGCCTTTCGTTCCTTTTTGCAGGCAAAAAAATCAAGCTAAAAGCAAGGATTCAAGATCGCGCGTTGCACAAAAGTAACGAAATCGAATCTTCTGAAATTCAGTTGTAAAAATGAAAATCGTAACTGTACTCGGTGCTCGTCCGCAATTTATCAAAGCCGCTACCGTATCGCGTGCACTGAAGAAGTCTGGCATTGAGGAAATAATCGTTCACACGGGGCAACACTTTGATGCCAATATGAGTCAGGTTTTTTTCGATGAGATGGAGATCCCCCATCCCAACTATAATCTCGAGATTCAAGGCCTCAATCATGGCGCCATGACGGGGCGGATGATGGAACAAATTGAACATGTATTGATTAAAGAAAAGCCAGCATGCGTTCTGGTGTATGGAGACACCAATTCAACTCTTGCTGGCGCTTTGACAGCTGCTAAACTGCACATCCCTGTAGCGCATGTGGAAGCGGGGCTGCGGAGTTTCGAAATGAAGATGCCGGAAGAAGTCAACCGAATACTGACAGACCGCATCAGTCAATTATTGTTCTGCCCTACTGAAACCGCAGTTGCCAATCTGGAGAAAGAAGGCTTCAAAAACTTCCCTTGTGAGATTGTCCAACCGGGAGATGTGATGTACGATGCGGTACTTTACTACCAACAAAAAGCAGAAACAGTTGCAACGATTGTAAAGAAGCTTAATCTTACTCCTAACGGCTTCGTTCTTTGCACCATCCACCGCGCAGAAAACACCAATGACCCGGAGAAGCTTAAAGGCATTTGCGAAGCCTTGAATGAAATCAACAAAGAAATGCCGGTGGTACTCCCCTTACATCCGCGCACAAAGGCTTACTTGAATTCGCTGGCAATCTCTCTGGATGTTACGATGATCGAGCCACAAGGATATTTTGACATGTTGTCGCTATTGAAAAACTGTAAGTTGGTAATGACAGACAGTGGGGGTCTACAAAAGGAGGCTTTTTTCTTTCAAAAATTCTGCCTTACTCTTCGCGATCAAACAGAGTGGGTGGAGTTGATCGATGCAAAAGTAAACTATATCGTGGGCTCAGAAAAAGCTGCCGTTCTTTCCATGTTCAATAGGTTAGAGCACGAACCCTATCCTACTACTGGCGCGCTGTATGGCGAAGGCAACGCGGCAGAGTTGATCGCAAAAAAGTTAAAAACGAAGTTCAGCTAATTGTTCTGAGTCAATCTTCCTATCGAAGCATTTCAATTATCGATATACCCTTTTACCAGTATTCGTTGAACGGGATTAACAGGGTCATTTGCATAAATAGTAAGCGCCTTGTTTTGCAGCCCTTCACGTCCGGTCGGATCGAAGCGAAACTCGATTGTTGCTTCTTCATTTGGTTTTAGTTTCATACGATTAAAATTGACAACCAAACAGGTGCAGTTGCTTTGAATATGTCGAATGATCAGGTCCTTTTTACCTTTGTTTTTGGCTTTCAATGTTCTCACCACTTCTACGCCATTTCTGATTTTCCCAAAGTCTAATTGGTAGTCATTTACAACTAATGAAGGCGCTGACGACTGTTCTTCTGGACTGAGCGGAGCAAAATATTCTTCGACCGTGGCGTACACCGGAAACTGTTTTTCAGGCAGCATCTTGTCGGTGGTTTTGATAGTTAAACTATTAGAACAAAATCCATACTTACCCTCTACTTTGGCGCGGTAAACAATACTGAATTTTGTCAATAGCTTTGGCGGCAGCACTTTAGGATAAACTAACTTAATGTGTGGGGGCGCTATCACTGCCAGAATCTTGATCGAATCATTGCTATTGTTATAGAGCGGGAATTCAACAGCCGGATTCTCTTTGTTGAGAAAAACTTTGCCAACGTTAAATGACGTATTTCTAAATCGTAGATTTCCCTTTTCTACCACCAAATCGTAAGGCCCTGTTTCAGCCTTCTTATCAATTACATTTCCTTTAATCTGAAGAATGATTGCAGTACCCTCAAAGTCGGTAGTAACAGTAAGTGATTTATTGAAATAGCCTGGCCGTCCTTTCGGGTCAAAGCTGGCTTTAATCAATCCTGACTTACCAGGGGCAATAGCTTCCTTTGTCCATCCGGGTGTTGTACAGCCACAAGATGGCTGAACAGCTAGAATTGTAATCGGCCGCGTGGATTTGTTAAAAAAAATAAACTCGTGCATCACCGGGCCATTCTGTTCAACAACATCACCAAAGTCATGGCTCTTGTCTTGAAAAAATAGCGGCTCTGCTACTTGGCCAAAGCTAAGCTGGCAGCCAACCAGCATCCAAAACTGCAAAAGAAGTACTCTAGTTATCCCCATTTTCTATTGATTACCACAAAGTTAAATAAGAATTGCCAGCCCATCGATGGTTGAATTTTGGTTAGTTCTGTTTTTGCTTTACATTTACTATTGCCTCCTAACTCTGGTTTAAGTGAATCCACAAAATTTCTATTGGTTCGTCCAAAACTACAGCTCTCTGTTGCAGGAAGATGCCAATCACCTGATCGAGTTAGAACGCCAGTTTCCTTATAGCCAGGTCATTCGCCATTTAATAGCGCGTGTTGAACAAGATTTAAATCTACCCGGAAAAGATGAAGCGCTCCGTCAGAGTGCAATCTTTGCCACCGATCGTGCGGTGCTCAAATCTATTATGACTGCTCCGCGGGTTGAACGTCAGGCGGAGATTATCGAAGAAGCTTTCGATGATCTTCCCAAACCTCCTGCAGTCGACCAAGCCAGTCATTCAACAATACCTAAGCCAGAGGCTGCCTTACCAAATGCAGCTTTCCATTCAGCGGATATTTATGAGGAAGTGGAACGCGATTTGGAACAGCTCTCTAAATCCATGCATCGGTTTGAAGAGGTGGTCGAGCAACTAGAAAATGGGGCTCATCAGCTACCCACTGGCTCAGCGCTACCCCCCATTGAAAGGGTAGAGTTAATAGAGACAGAACTCATCGAACAAATAAAAAGCTCGAAGCAGCAGATCATCGCAGAAGATGTAAAGCATAGCGAACAAATAGAAATCATCGACCAATTTATCAAAACTCAACCCACTATTAATAAGCTCAAGCCCGTGTCCGAACCAACCGATTTGACCGAAAAAATTGAGTTGCAAGAGACACATATCGTTTCGGAAACCCTCGTGGAAATTCTACTCAAGCAAGGAAAAACGGAGAAGGCGGTTGAAATGCTCAAAAAGTTGATTTGGAAGTTTCCACAAAAAAAAGCTTACTTTGCAGCCCGAATTGAAGAGCTGAAAAAATAAGTTATGTGGTATACTTTATTCATTATTCTGGCAATTGTTTGCGCAGTGTTGTTAGTCCTGGTGGTATTAGCTCAAAACTCCAAAGGTGGAGGTTTATCTAGCCAATTTGGCGGGTCGGGCGCAAGTAATCTGATTGGCGTAAAAAAAACGGGTGATGTTTTAGAGCGTCTTACCTGGGGTTTTGCAATTGCCATCATGGTTTTCTCACTGGCGACTAATTTTACAGCACCAAGTACAAGTGTGGTAACAGACGAAATTTTAGAGCGAGCAAAAGAGCAACAAGCGGCTCCCGGAATTGATATTAAAAAGGCTGCACCTGCAGCGGATAGCACAAAAAAATAAGCCGCTTTTCCGAGCTCGGAAAAGCGCATTGGAAAAAATCCATTCTTTACGCTCGTATTTTTTGAAAGCAGCTTGTCTCTTGGTGGGTGGCGAAGCCATTAAGTGCATCTCTTTCTAATTTCTGCGGCCTGTAAATCTAATTTTGTAATGGATTGCCGAAAAATGTAATCCATGTGCCGCTACCTTTACTTTCCTGCCAATCTGCCAATAATTCCATTTTTTGATACCGATTCTGTCAAAAATATCCACATTTGCAGCCGCTTAAGGGTAATAGTGTCAAAAAAAACCACCAAACACCTCTGGCATAATAGTAGCTACCCCCAGAGCGACCATAAGTCACATTCACAACTAAACAACTAAAATAGATATGGCAAAAATCAATTTCAAACCTAATGAAGATCGCGTGCTGGTAGAAGCATCTGCCGCAGAAGTAAAGACTGCTTCAGGGCTTTATATCCCAGATACAGCCAAAGAAAAACCACAACAAGGAAAAGTAATTGCCATTGGCGATGGATTGAAGGACAAGCCCGTTACTGTTAAAGTGGGCGATAAAGTACTTTACGGAAAGTATTCAGGTACTGAAATCACTATTGATGGAAAAGAGTATTTGATCATGCGCAACTCCGATATATTCGGCACTATTTAATTCACAATCACTACTAAAAAAGATATACTATTATGGCAAAAGAAATAACATTTGACACAGCAGCACGCGACAGAATTAAAAAAGGCGTGGACAAATTAGCGAATGCAGTAAAAGTGACGCTGGGACCAAAAGGACGCAACGTGATCCTTGACAAGAAATTCGGTTCCCCTACCGTGACGAAAGACGGTGTGTCTGTAGCTAAGGATATTGAGTTGAAAGATGCGATCGAAAACATGGGCGCTCAACTCGTGAAAGAAGTAGCTTCGAAAACCGCTGATGCAGCGGGTGATGGAACAACTACAGCCACCGTATTGGCTCAATCTATCTATGGACATGGTATCAAGAACGTAGCTTCTGGTGCCAACCCAATGGATTTGAAGCGTGGTATTGACAAAGCTGTGGAGGCCGTTGTTGAAAGTCTGAAAAAACAGTCTAAGCCGATCAAAGGATCTCACGAAATCACACAAGTAGCTACCATTTCATCCAACAACGATCATGAAATTGGAAAAATGATTGCTACCGCGATGGAGAAAGTAGGAAAAGACGGAGTGATCACAGTAGAAGAAGCAAAAGGCACTGAAACCGAAGTAAAGACGGTAGAAGGTATGCAATTTGACCGTGGTTATTTGTCACCTTATTTCGTGACAAACACAGAGAAAATGGAAGTGGACTTAGATAGCCCTTACATTTTGATCTACGACAAGAAAGTATCATCTATGAAAGAGCTTCTTCCGATTTTGGAGGCAACAGCTCAAACAGGAAAACCCCTATTGATCATTGCTGAAGAAGTGGAAGGCGAAGCGTTGGCTACTTTGGTAGTGAACAAAATTCGCGGTGCCCTACGTGTGGCGGCTGTAAAGGCCCCAGGCTTTGGTGATCGCAGAAAGGCAATGCTAGAAGACATTGCAATCTTAACCGGTGGCAAAGTAATCAGCGAAGAGACGGGAATGAAGCTAGAAGATGCCAAGTTAGAGTATCTTGGAAAAGCTGAGAAGATTAACATAGATAAAGACAATACGACTATCGTGAATGGTGCTGGCAAGAAGTCAGAAATCACAGGTCGTGTAAATCAAATCAAGGCGCAGATTGAAGTCACTACTTCAGACTACGACAAGGAAAAGTTGCAAGAGCGTTTGGCAAAGATTTCCGGTGGCGTAGCAATCCTTTACATCGGTGCAGCTACCGAGGTGGAAATGAAAGAAAAGAAAGATCGTGTGGACGATGCGTTGCATGCTACACGTGCTGCGGTTCAGGAAGGTATTATCCCTGGTGGTGGTGTTGCGTATATTCGCGCGATTGAGGCGTTGAAAAACGTAGCGACCGACAACGATGACCAAGCTACTGGCGTAAACATCATTCGCCTAGCACTAGAGTCACCCTTAAGAACCATTGCTGAGAATGCAGGACAAGAAGGCTCGGTGATTGTAAACAAAGTGAAAGAAGGCAAAAAAGACTTCGGTTACAATGCAGGAGAAAACAAGTTTGAAGACTTCTTTAGTGCAGGTATCATAGACCCTACGAAGGTAGCTCGTCTGGCACTGGAGAATGCAGCTTCTATTGCCGGCTTGTTGCTTACTACTGAAGCAGTCGTTTCTGACATCGCTGAGGAGAAAGAAGCGCCTGCGTTGCCACATGGTGGCGGAATGGGCGGAATGATGTAATTTTGATAAAAATAAGTTCATTGAACCCTTTCCAACAAGTTGGAAAGGGTTCTTTTTTTGAATTCAGCTTCAATTGCTCAATCAATTGTGTTTTTGATTAACTTGCATTTATAAAAACTCGAACCCACTATGGTCATCCACAACAATTTTCAAGACTTTGTTCTGTTTCTGTATATCCACATGGCTTTAGCCGATAACTATTTACATCCGGCTGAAGAGGAAGTAATCCTTGGTAAGATGGCAAAGCTATTTCCGACAGAGACGAACCCAAAGCAGAAGTTTGATGCGGCCTTACTAAATTACAAGACATTGCTACACAATGAAGTAATGGACATCATACGCGGTACCTTCAAACAGTTTGATCACATTAAATTTGCACAGAAGTACAAGGTGTATACCGACATGTATGATGTTGTAAATGCAGACGGTAAGGTGGAAGAATCTGAAAAAACTGCACTTGACGCATTAAAGGAGATTATTGATTTGAATTCGGAAATTAAGTCCTAAGGCGGCTCGCCTCGATTGATTTTGGAAAGCCTCATCGTTAAGATGGGGCTTTTTTATGTTGTTTTTGACAAAAAATATTAGCCGCCAAAAAAAGTACTTTTAGTTTTCTGCGAAAATTCGAATATCTGAAGGTTCTTGGAAATCAAAAGAAATGACGATAATGATTAAGAGCAATGGTGGGATAACGTGTAAGCTATAAGTGTAATCTTCCTGAGACGGGACGCGGCTTCGAAACCCCATCACTTCGCAAACACAAACGTTGCCAAAAGATGATCTTCAATCGCAAAGTATTCTTTACGGTTTCGCTGACGCATAAGCATTTTACTAGGCAAAACCGTATTTTAGACAGCGTTCAAGAAGAAAACCTCTTTATTCTACTATTTTTAATGGGTGCGGATTTAGCCTGTTTTAACGTTTGCCTTGACGCTTGCCTTGGGACACCTATAGGCGAAATAGCCGCAACTCAATTGCGGCTATTTCCTATATTTGGTGTATAGCCGCAACTGAGTTGCGGCTACACTAATGTTGTGGGCAATGTTTTACAACTGACAAGAGTTCAAATAACAAACAGAAATGGAAAACAGTTTTACCGAGACAATGTCCAAGAGGACGAATGAGGAGTTAATCAAAATAGTGACCGTTGAAAGGGACGGATACCAACAAACAGCGATTGACGCAGCAGAAAAGGAGATAGAAAAAAGAAACATTGACATAAACAAAATTGAGGAATTAAAGACTGTTTATACCAAACTTGCAGACGAACAAAAGGAAATTGAAAGTAATAAAGTAACTCCATGGACTAGGTTTTTACACTTCATTATCGACACAGTTGCATGGTTAATTGTCGCAGCTATAATCGGTTTCCTTTTTGACCCACTTCTGACAGGTTCGAATCAAGATTTCCTTGGTTATTCATTATTGGCGGTTTCTTTTTTCGGGTACTATGTTTTCATGGAGACAAAGTATCAAAAGACAATTGCAAAATTCATTACTAAGACTAAAGTAATAATGACAGACGGAAAAAAACCAAATGGGGTTGACATCATGAGACGTACAGCTTGCCGACTTATTCCGTTTGACAGAGTTTCATATTTTTTTACACCAAATGGGTTTCACGACTATTTATCAAACACGACAGTAGTAAAGGACAAAATATAATGTGCGGACTCAAAACACTGCCCACAACAATGTATTTGCGTCAAGCGGGGTTGACGCGTAATCCAACGTTTTCGTATCTTTATTGCGTTCGGTGTCGGGGACAGGACGCGGTTTCAAAAGCCC
>JAJTGQ010000055.1 GCA_021299455.1 Flammeovirgaceae bacterium
AATGTTAAGCTATAAATGATGAGTCCGATCAAGATGATGTACAAGCCAGGCATCATGATCTTATTGGCGGCTTCAATTCCCTTTGCAATACCTTGGGAAACGATAAAAGCGGTCAAGCCCATAAACACTAAAGAGAAGAAGAACAAAGGGCCGATGTCGTTCACATACTCACCAAAAAATTGCGCTAGATCTTGGTGACTAAGCAGATCGCCAAAGGAAATCTCTAAAAAATACCCAAACGCCCAACCGGCCACCACATTGTAAAAAGACAGAATAAAAAAGCCGGCAAGTATGCCGAATAGACCCAGGTATCCCCACTTACCGCCCCCAAGTTTTTGATAGGAGCCATAGGCATCTGATCCCGCTTTTCGGCCAATTGCAATTTCACCAACCATCACCGGAAAGCAGAGCAATAAGATACAAATCAAGTAAATCAGTAAAAAGCCTGCTCCGCCATTAGTGCCTGCGAGGTATGGAAACCTCCAGATGTTACCTAACCCTACTGCCGAGCCAGCTGCAGCTAAAATGAATCCGATGCGACCTGAAAAACCTCCTCTGTTTGCCATAGACGTATAATTGTGCGGCAAAATACTCGTTAAACTCTTAGCAACAAAAAAACGTTGTAATTGGCGACATTAACATGGATATTTACCAATGAATAGCAATCGGATGGAAGAGGCAAAAAAGTTGACCACGCAAGAAAAGGCACTACGAATAAATCTTAGCAAATCTATCTACGGCTCCTTTGCCGAAATAGGGGCGGGGCAAGAAGTAGCTGCTAATTTTTTCAAGGTGGGAGGAGCTTCAGGAACCATTGCCAAAACAATGTCGGCTTACGACATGAAGTTTTCGGATGCAATTTATGGAGTTGGCGATCGCTATGTGTGCGAAGACCGCCTCATGAGAATGTTGTCGCACGAGTATCCTCTACTACCTGAACGATTGCCTCATCGAATAGAGGAAACTAGATTTTTTGCATTTGCAGATACCGTTGAGGTATTAAACTTCGAACGAACAAATCACGGTCACGGATGGATTGGGTTGCGGTTTCAACTGACTCCAAAAGCAGAGCCCAATGACTGCGTGATTCACGTAAAGATGCATGACAACGATCCATTGCAACAACAAGTCTCGCTGGGCATTGTAGGTGTCAATCTCCTTTATGCCTGTATGTTTCTCAAAGAGCCCGAGCAAATCATTTCGTCTTTGCTGGATGGGCTTACCATTCGAAGAATGGAGGTAGACATGTTTCGTATCCACGGGCCTGATTTTGGCCATGTAGATAACCGATTGATGGCGCTGAAGTTGGTGAAAAACGGATTGACCAAAGCAGCGATGTTTGGGCCTGACGGACAAGTGATGCAGCCTTCTGAATATTTGTACAAAAAAAATGTATTGGTGCTGCGTGGAAGATTTCGCCCTGTAACACATGTCAATGTTGACATGCTTCTTACGTCCAGAAGGCACTTTAAAAACGAGCCTGATGTGGATCGTTCAAAAATCGTTACGATTACAGAGTTGACATTGAACGATTTGAGTGCAGAGGGTGTAATTGATGAAAAGGACTTTCTGCATCGTGCGGATATTGTTTGTTCGCTGGGACAGAATGTGATGGTGTCCAATTATTTTGAGTACTATCGCCTTGTCGATTATCTATCTAAGATAACAAAAGGCAGAAAGACAGGTATGGTGATGGGGATCTATGCACTGCAAAAAGTATTTGATGAGAAGACCTATGAAAATCTACGCGGTGGAATTTTAGAATGCTTCGCCTCACTTTTTGGCACGAATATCAAACTATATATTTACCCCGCCCTACGAAAAGACGGAAGTTTGTTTACGTTAAAAGATTTTGAAACGGATCTCCCTCCCAATTTAAAAAGTCTTTTTCGCTACCTGATGGATAGCAATAAATTGGAAGATATTCACGATGCGAATGTTGCCAATTTGAATATCATCTCCGACAATGTGTTGGCGATGATTCGCAAGGGCGAATCTGGCTGGGAAAAGTTTGTGCCGCATAAAGTAGAAGAAGCCATCAAAGAGCAGGGTTTGTTTGACTACCCACTCAAACACAAAGAGCAAGGGTTAGTTGCCTGATTTACAAATTGCCTTCTGCCTTCATTCGCTTAAAATAGGATCTCGCCTCTACTAGCACTCTGGGCGCAAGAATGAAACCCGATACCATCGTTGGGATGGCCATCAAGGCATAGGCAATGTCAATGATGTTTATTACTAAGTTCATCGACACGATCGCTCCAAAAATGATGGTACCCAGGTAAAAATAATCATAATAGCGAGCAGCCTTTACACCCACCAAAAATGAAAGAGCCTTGTTTCCATAGTAACTATATGAAAAGAGTGAGGTGATTGCAAAAAAGAATGCGCAAAGTAATAGCAAGTACTTGCCTATGCCTGGCATGGCTGCGTTAAAGGCATTGGCAGTGAGTGTAACACCAAGTCCACGGGTTCCTTCTACATCCCATACACCCGTAACTAAGATAGCGAGAGCAGTAAGTGAGCAAACCAGTAAGGTATCAATGGCAGGGCTGAGCATAGAAACTAATCCTTCGCGAATCGGTTCAGAACTTTGAGAGGCACCTAGCGCCATTGGTGCTGTTCCAATCCCCGCTTCATTTGAAAACGAGGCTCTGCGCACACCCGTCACAATAAGACCTCCCAACATCCCACCTAATGCCGGACTTCCATGATAATTGGTTGCAGCAAAAGCGTCTGTTATAATCAGGGCAAAATAATGCGGCACTTTGTCAAAGTTGATTAACAGAATCGCTAACACAGAGAAAAAGTAAATCACAATCATGAGAGGAACCATCTTTCCGGCCCAAACTCCAATGCGTTGAATACCGCCAATAATTACAATTCCTGAAATGATGGTTAAGACAATACCAATGATAAACTTGGCGATGTTAACTTCAATACCTGCTAGTGAAAATGAAGCGGATTTCATTTCCGGTGAATCAATTCCAATATCAACGATAGCTTGAGTAAGTTGATTCGCTTGAAATATTGGCAGACAGCCGATCATAGCACACAGACAGAACAACACTGCAAGGGGATAAAATGGCTTTCCAAGTGCTTCGCGGATTACATACATGGGGCCGCCTTGAATAATTCCGTTTGAATCTTTACCGCGATACATCACCGATAACGTGCTGGTAAAGAAGTTAGTAGACATTCCAACAAAAGCAGTTACCCACATCCAGAAAAGTGCTCCCGGGCCCCCAATGCTAATGGCAGCTGCCACACCAGCGATGTTGCCCATACCAACAGTTGAAGCCAATGCGGTAGAAAGTGCTTCGTAGGGACTGATTTGTCCTGGGTCATTTGGGTTGTGGAACTTGCCCTTCAAAATTGCAATCGAATGAAAGAAATATTTGTAGTGGATGAACCGTGAGTAGATGAAGAAGAACACCCCTCCGAGAATCAAAAGAAAAAGAATGGGAGTCCATACTCCAGTTGCGATGTCGCTAATTAACTCGTTCATTAGGAAGGTTTTAAATCATTTCAGCTGCTAAATTTAGACAAAACAATTCTGAATGCTAAATTCTAAATTCTGAATTCAAAATTTAGAATGGGTACTTTAGCTGTGTGGATAACTCTGGGGGGCGTTTGTTAAACGATGTGAACTCTTAAAACAATACGTTTGTCCTTCTAAAAAAAGCAACTCAATACCAACAACCACGAAGTATGGAGCAGCGGTCAACGCCAGTGAGGTTAGGTTCTGCCATGAGCGGAATGGGCAACAAGTCCAAATTACTTGTGAGAGATATCTCAGAAAGTTTGGGCAAGTTACCCCCTCAGGCGATTGACTTAGAGGAGGCAATTCTTGGCGCCCTCATGTTGGAGAAAAATGCGCTGACAGCGGTCGTAGAGTTTCTTCGTCCAGATCACTTTTACACCGAGCAGCACAAAGAAATTTACAACGCTATCATCGACTTGTTTAAAGCAACAGAACCGGTGGATATGCGAACGGTGGTTGCTCAGCTGCGCAAAAATGCAAAGCTGGAATTGGTTGGGGGTGCTTATTATATTGCCGAACTCACCTCCAAAGTCAGTTCTGCGGCCAACATCGAGTACCACGCGCGTATCATCATCGAGATGGCCATCAAGCGCGACTTGATTCAGATTGCTTCGCAGATGCATCAAGACGCGTATGAAGATACCACCGATGTATTTGAGTTGCTTGACAAAACTGAGCAGTCCATTTTCCAGATTTCAGATACCAACCTGCGCAAGAACTACGACAACATGAAGTCGTTGATGTATCGGGCGATACAGGAATTGCAGGAAAAGAAAAACCATAAAGATGGTTTAACAGGTGTGCCGAGTGGATTCTCTCGATTGGACCGAGTTACTTCCGGGTGGCAAAAATCTGACTTGGTCATTATTGCAGCACGTCCGGGTATGGGTAAAACGGCTTTTATTGTATCGGCCATGCGCAATGCGGCTGTCGACTTTAACTTCCCTGTGGCGATTTTTTCATTAGAGATGGCCTCGCTCCAATTGGTGAATCGTCTTATTTCTGCAGAAGCCGAACTGGAATCTGACAAAATCAAGAAAGGAAACCTGGCCGATTTTGAATGGCAACAATTGGTATCCAAAACAACGCGCCTTTCCAGCGCACCGATATTTATTGACGATACACCAGCACTATCTATACTTGAGCTTCGTGCCAAATGCCGGAGACTGAAAGCAGAACACAATATTCAATTGATTGTAATCGACTACTTACAGTTGATGAAAGGAGAGATGGGCGGCAACCGCGAGCAAGAGATTGCTTCTATATCACGAGCACTCAAGGGCATTGCCAAAGAGTTGTCCGTGCCGGTGATTGCATTGTCGCAATTAAGCAGAGGGGTAGAAACAAGGGGAGGAGACAAGAGGCCTCAACTATCTGACTTACGTGAATCCGGTTCTATCGAGCAAGATGCGGATATCGTTATGTTTTTGTATCGACCGGAGTATTATAAGATTACTGTCGATGAAGAAGGAATGCCTACTCAGGGGATGGCCGAAGTAATTATTGCAAAGCATCGGAATGGATCGTTGGAGAACGTGAAGCTGAAATTCATCGGCAAGTACACCAAGTTTGCCGACTATGATTCACCGGATGGTATGATCCCGATGAGCAGCATCACACGTGAGAGCCGATTAAATACGTTCCGCGATGATGCGCCACCCGCTTCACGGCCGGATGACGAAACTCCTTTTTAGATCCTGAATCTTTCTTTGCCACGAATTCACGAATAAACACGAATAATGTCACAAGAAAATTGGTGTCAATTCGTGCATTCGTGGCCAATTTTTAAAAATGCTTTTAACTTCACTTACTAATTGTGTTCAAAATAGTATTTAGGTCATTATCGTTATTTATATGAAATCACTCGTACTAAGTAGCCCCGGACAGATTGAACTCAAAGATCTACCAATACCCACTTTGAGTCCGGGAAAAGTGTTGGTAAAAATGAAAGCCGTTGCACTCAATCGAAGAGACGATTGGATTCGAGAAGGCAAGTATCCTAACATTAAGTTTGGGGGCATTCTTGGATCAGACGGAGCGGGTGTGGTCGAACAAGTTTTTGATGAAGCAGATAAATCATGGGTGGGTAGCGAGGTGATCATTAATCCCAACATCGACTGGGGGCCTGACCCGGAGGTACAGTCTTCAAAGTATTCTGTGTTGGGTATGCCGGTCAATGGCACCTTTGCCGAGTATATTTCCGTTTCGCTTGATCGCATTCACCGCAAGCCCGCACACCTGGATTTTTTGCAGGCTGCTGCGTTGCCATTGGGCGGACTCACTGCCTATCGTGCCTTGTTTAGAAAAGGAGGGTTACGCACGGGGCAGAACGTTCTCATCACCGGGTTTGGTGGGGGAGTAGCCCAGTTTGCTTTTCTGTTTGCGAAAGCGGCTGGCGCTAATGTGTATGTCTCTTCGGGTAGTGATGAAAAAATTGAAAAGGCCTTGAAGTTAGGTGCGAAGGGTGCCTACAACTATCGCAGGCAGGTGAACTTTGAAGAGCTATGGAAAACAAAAGGCGGTTTTGATTTGGTGATCGATAGTGCTGGTGGCGATCAGTTGAACAACTTCATAAAAGTATTAAGACCTTTGGGCAAAATTGTTTTCTATGGTGCCACCAACGGGCTCCCCGCGAAGATAGATTTGTACCGCATGTTTTGGAATCAGCTCTCACTCATTGGTACCACCATGGGCAACGATCAGGAGTTTGTGGATATGATTGCGTTTGTGGAGAAGCATCAACTTCGCCCGATGGTAGATTCTATTCGACCATTCTCAAAAATAGCGGAATCCTTTCCTGATATCACGAGACCAAATAAAGTCGGGAAGATTGTGTTTCAGATATAGCGCCATTTCAGCTATTGACCCGTTGGCGCGCGTTTGCAACGCGCTGCCGCTCCTAAAGTATTTGTAACCTTCAAGTGAACTTGCTATTTTTAGTTTATGTCAGAGAAGTACAAGTTCTTTGATCCTGCTGGGATGTATTTTGTTACCATGTCCATTGTGGGCTGGGTCGATTTATTCACACGCCCGGAATTGAAACATGTAATTATTGATTCATTGCGTTACTGCCAGAAGGAGAAAGGGCTAGTAATTCACGCCTGGTGCTTGATGCCTAGTCACCTTCATCTTGTTATTAGTTCAGAGAATAAGTTATCAGATATTATTCGGGATTTTAAAAAACATACTTCCAAAAAGATCATTAAAACCATTGAACATATCCATGAAAGCAGGAAGGGCTGGGTGCTTGACTTGTTCAATGAAGTGGCAGATCATCTAAAGAGAGTGAAGGATTACAAAGTCTGGCAAGATGGCAATCATCCTGAGATACTTACATCTGCCAAGTTTACGAGACAGAAATTGGATTACCTTCACGATAATCCGGTGATGGATGAAATCGTTGATGAGCCAGAAGAATATAGATTCAGTTCAGCGCGCGATTACTATTCTAACAAGAAAGGCTATTTGGAGGTTGACAAAATAGAGTAGGAGG
>JAJTGQ010000165.1 GCA_021299455.1 Flammeovirgaceae bacterium
ATCAAGTCAGGATGTTCTTTAACAGCTTCACTGAAAGAACAGAAAATAATACCCAGTTCGCCCAGGGTGGACTTGAATGTAGTTGCTACCGAAACACTGTCAATCACCGCATCAACGGCAACTCCTGTCAGCCGTTTTTGCTCCGTAATGGAGATCCCTAATTTCTCAAAAGTCTTGATTAGTTCAGGATCTACTTCATCCAGTCCGCTTAGGCTTTTCTTCTGCTTTGGAGCCGAGTAATAGATGATGTCCTGATAATTTATTTTGGGGTAGTGGACATTTGGCCAGGTCGGTTCAGGCATTTTCTCCCATTGGCGATATGCTTTTAGTCGCCATT
Organism: Flammeovirgaceae bacterium; assembly: GCA_021299455.1. Taxonomy (GTDB): domain Bacteria; phylum Bacteroidota; class Bacteroidia; order Cytophagales; family Cyclobacteriaceae; genus ELB16-189. The sequence goes on from JAJTGQ010000165.1 coordinate 338, forward strand.
CCAAAAGCCACGAGGGTTCTTTCTTTTTGGCCGAGATAAAACGAACAGTATCTTCACTTAGGCCTTTTGGAGCCTCATCTGCTTCAAGGTTTACATTCCAGCCATGTTCGTACTCTTTGGAGGTAAACTCTTCTAATACCTGATTGTCTTTGCTCATTCCGACCTATTTAGACTAATTCAAAATAGAAAGTCAAAAATAAGAACAATAAACGGCTTTTAAGGTTCAAAGCATTGAAAATTATTTAGTTAGTCAGCTTAAGGTTTCTGTCAAGACTCTCTTCTAGAGATATCATTGTTTCGGTGCGATCGATGCCTTCTACTTGCTGCATTTTGTCGTGTAGAACCTCTTTTAAGTGATTGGTATCTCGGCAGTGAATTTTTAAGAACATAGAGTAGTTTCCAGTAGTATAGTGGATGCTCACGATTTCTGGAATATCCTTGAGTTTCGTAAGAACCTTATCGTACAACGCACTCTTTTCCAGGTAAATACCGATAAAGGCGGTGATATCGTAGCCAAGATTCGCGTAGTTGATCTTAAGGGTGGTTTTATCCAGGATGCCCGCTTCTTCCATTTTGGTCATCCTTACGTGTACTGTTCCTTGAGAGACATTGACTTTCTTCGCCACCTCTGTGTAGGGTCGCTTCGCATCTTGCATCAGGATCTCAAGGATCTTCAAATCCGTATTGTCAAGTTGATAATTTTTAGGCATAACGTTTTGATTTAATTATCAAAAATACATCAATATATGCAGAATATTGAAAATAATGTAATGTTTAATAGATATTGTTGACTTATGTATAGGTATATGCGTTACTTTGTCATGTAATTTATAATGTAGGGTGTTGAAACTGGCAGACAAGCCCTCCTGTCTCGGGGGTGGGGAGCCAAGGATAAACGCAAGGTAATGGGTTGACCACTAAATGTTTTCTTAGTGCCTTGCAGCTAACTTCCCCGTGAAGGTTCGAACCCTTCCTCTACAGCAAAGCCCTTCCGATTTTCGGGAGGGCTTTTTTTATGGGTTTGCCTTTACTTTATCTTAATAAGCGCTGAATCATTTTCAACAGGAGCTGCACAGAATTTTTGAAATCGGCAAAACAAACGATTGCTTGGCGCAACTTTTTTGACCTACTTGGGCTTTGTTTCAAACTATGTTTCTATGACTTCATTTCCCTGGTACAAGAATTACTCAGATGCCATTCCACAACAGCTCGGCCCACTCGAGTTCTCTTCTATACCAGAGTTATTTGAAACCGCTTGTAAGAAATTTGCAGATCGAATCGCATTTGAAAACATGGGTGGAAAAATCACCTACCGTGAAGTGGATCGGTTATCAACTTATTTTGCAGCCTATCTACAGAAGGAGTTGGGCTTGAAAAAAGGAGATCGCATTGCTATTCAAATGCCTAACCTCTTGCAGTTTCCGATTGCCATGATTGGGTCAATGAAAGCAGGGTTAATCGTGGTAAATACGAATCCGCTCTACACGCCACGTGAGATGGAGCATCAGTTTAAAGATGCGGGTATTTCGGCTATCGTTATCGTGTCAAACTTTGCACACAACCTGGAGCAAATAAGGGACAAAATACCAGCCAAGCACATTATCGTTACCGAAATGGGCGATATGCTCGGTTTGGTCAAAGGTGCGATCGTGAACTTTGTCGTCAAGAATATCAAAAAATTAGTGCCTGTTTATAGCTTGTCTAATGCCATTTCATTTAAGTCAGTATTAGCCAAAGGGGCAAGCCTTCAACTAACAAAACCATCCATTGATGTAGAAGATGTGGCCGTGTTGCAATATACAGGGGGCACCACTGGCATTTCCAAAGGTGCGCAGCTATCTCATCGCAATATCATTGCGCACAATATGATGATATCACATTGGTTTGGCCCCTTACTCAACCCATCTGAACAACAAATCGTGATCACTGCGTTACCACTTTATCATATTTTTGCTTTTAGTGTGAATGGCGTGCTTATGTTTCATAAGGGACTTCGCAATGTATTGATTACAAACCCCAGAGATATACCGGGTTTCGTTAAGGAAATCAAGAAATATCAATTTGCCATCATTACAGGTGTCAATACGTTGTTCAATGGGCTAATCCATAATCCTGATTTTGCCTCTTGCGATTTTTCAAAGCTAAAAGGGGCAGTGGGCGGTGGAATGGCAGTTCAAGATGTGGTGGCCATCAAATGGCAAGAGATTACAAAAAGTCCGTTGGTAGAAGGGTATGGGTTGAGCGAAACGTCTCCTGTCCTTTGCTGTAACCCCCTTACCGGAAATCACAAGCGTGGAACTATCGGCATACCTATGCCTAGTACAGAAGTTGCTATTTTTGATGATGATGGAAACCAATTAGCACAGGGAGAAACGGGTGAGATCTGTGCACGCGGCCCCCAGGTGATGAAAGGATATTGGGAGAAAGATAATGAAGGGGTATTCTTCAAGCCGGATTGGTTCCGTACGGGGGACATTGGCGTGATGGATGCAGATGGCTATTTTAAAATTGTCGATCGCAAGAAAGACATGATTAAAGTTTCCGGTTTCAATGTGTTCCCCAATGAAATTGAAAATGTGCTGGCGGGCCATCCCAAAGTGTTAGAAGTAGCTGCGATTGGCGTAGCGGATCCGAAGTCAGGCGAAGTGATCAAAGCGTTTATCGTAAAGAAAGATCAAAGTCTGACAGAAGAAGAACTCAAAAAATTCTGCCACGAAAACATGACGAATTATAAAGTGCCCAAATACTTTGAATTCAGAACGGAGCTGCCCAAAACCAACGTGGGCAAAATACTAAAGCGAACATTGAAAGAGGAAGAAGCAAAAAAAGCAGCATGATGAAATTTGAAGATAGTCGTATGAGAGTTGTCCCTTTTTTTATTTTAGTGATCGGTACGATCCTTCTCTCCTTTAGCTCCGTAAATAATCGGGTGGCTCATTCAGCTATTGATTCGTTGCGATATGCGGAAGAGAACCACTTCAAGAACCTACGCCAACTCACTTTCGGGGGAGACAATGCAGAAGCGTATTGGAGTTTCAATAGTAAGATGGTCAGCTTCCAATCTAACAATAAAGAGTGGGGCTTGGGCTGCGATCAGATTTTTTACATGCCCATTGAGGGAATGGACTTGAGTGATGGTAAGAAAAAGCCAACGATGATCAGCACGGGTCATGGCAGGACTACCTGTTCGTTTTTTCTTCCCGGCAATAAGACTGTTTTATATGCATCCACGCACTTAGGAGGCAAAGATTGTCCGAAAGATGTGGAACGAACACCAGGTGGAAAATACTTGTGGCCAGTATATGAAAGCTACGATATTTTTGTCGCTGACCTCACAGGTAAACAGTTAAAGCAGTTAACCAATGCTCCTGGGTATGACGCAGAAGCTACCGTATCGCCCAAAGGTGATAAAATTGTTTTTACCTCTACTCGCAATGGCGACCTGGATTTGTATACGATGGACATCAACGGGGAAAATGTAAAGCAAATAACCAACGAACTCGGCTATGATGGAGGCGCATTCTTTTCACCAGATGGAACCAAAATTGTTTTCAGAGCTTCGCGCTTTGCGACCGAAGAAGCACGAAAAGAATATATCGATTATTTAAAGCAAGGTCTTGTTGCGCCTACCGCCATGGAGCTGTTTACTTGCAATGTCGATGGCTCGGATTTAAAACAGTTGACACAATTAGGCAAGGCAAATTGGGCTCCTTTCTATC
>JAJTGQ010000022.1 GCA_021299455.1 Flammeovirgaceae bacterium
ATTCGGAAGTCTGTTAATGATGGTGGTAGTGATGTCTACGTGCCTATTCACCGGATGGTTCATAAAAACCGAACTATTGGTAGATGAAATAGAACAAGGTATGCCTTCTTTTAAGACAGGAAGTATTCTTGGAATAGCCCCCTATAAAATTTGGCTTTTTATGGTGCGGTTCATTTGTCCAATTATCATTGGGCTCGTTATTCTAAATATGTTCGGAGTGTTTGGAAGTTAGAGATTCAAGTTTCAAGAACTTTCGCTCGTCAATTTTTGAATTCCTTAATCCAGTATTTCACTAATAGGCTGTCCAGTACAACCACTTGGAAATTTGATCTTTAGCAGCACTGATAAAGTAGGTGCGATATCAGTAATTGCGTGATAAGAAGACGAAGCACCTTGCTTAATTCCCTTGCCATAAAATAAAATGGGCACGTGCGTGTCGTAGCTGTAAGCAGAACCGTGTGTAGTACCCTGTGCTCCTCCACCGCTAATCCAATGGGGCTCCAGTTGATAAGCAATATCACCACTTCGTTTGAAATTGAATCCACGCACCATCATCCCTTTGATTCCGGTTTCATTGTAGGCTCCTTGCTTCAGAACTGCTTTTGAAAAAACTTGGGCTACACCTTCAACCGATTGAAGATAGTTAGTGATAAGTTCGGTGGCAATCAGCAAATCAATGCCAGCGCTTTTTGGGTCGCCAGCAAACAAATCCTGATTTAGAAAAATTTGATCATTGCTTATCTTTTCAATGATCTTCTTTCCGGGAAAATATTTTTGTAAAAAATCATTCAGATTAACTTCCAGCGATGACACCGCGAAATTACCAGCAGGAATCCGATTGTCCTTCAGGTACTGCGGCACCTCAGCCACTGCATGATCTGCCGTGAGGAAAACCACATAATTATTTTCACCCACTTCTTTATCAAGGGTTTTCAACAAGTCTTCTATGTTTTTATCCAGTCTTATGTAAGTGTCCTCTACCTCGATCGAGTTGGGGCCCATGGCATGCCCCACAATGTCGGGACAAGAAAAAGAGATGGCTAAAAAATCGGTATCAGCATCTTTGCCCATTTGCTCACCCAATATACTTGCTTTGGCAAACTCGGTCAGTAAATCATCGCCAAAAGGAGTAGCCGCCAACAAGTCGAAATCGCCATTTGTTTTTCTTAGCTCCTTTAGGTTGTAAGGGAAAACCGGTTTTTCCTTGCCTTGCAATTTTCTTTCATAAGGTGATTCATCTTGGCTACTTTCAATATACTGCGTGATCGGCAATACGGTATTCCAAATCTGATTGAGATAGGAATCAGCCAACTTCAATCCGTTAAATGTTTCGACCCATTGCGGCAATGTATTCTTATAATATGAACTAGTAATAAACTTGCCTGATTTGCCATCATACCAATACGCACCATCAGCCAAATGGCCAGCAGGCAATACCGCTCCTCTATCTTTTACTGAGATACCAATAACTTTGGATTTCTTCTGAGTGCCTATTTTCAACTCATCCGTAATAGTCGATGATAACATTCGCCATGGTGACACATCGCCATTTCCTTCCGGGTTGCCCACAGGTTTGTGTCGATCATCTTCTACACAATTCACAGATTTCTTTATTCCCTTATCCCACCAATCATTTCCAATAATGCCATGAACGGAAGGTGTTGCTCCGGAATAAACAGACGCATGACCAGGGCCGGTATAGGTAGGAACATAATTGTAGTGTGCGTTGGTAAGCATAAATCCCTTTCCCACCAAACGCTTAAAACCACCTTCGCCAAACTTGCTTTCAAAACGATACAAATATTCCTGGCGCATTTGATCCACCACAATCCCAACAACTAACTTGGGCTTTGTCTCTTGCGAATAGCTTAATAGCGAGCGACTAATAAAAATTAACAAAAGAATTTTTTTCATACTGTTTAATTCCATTTGACGAAATATCAATCGGTCAATTCAACTCTCGAACTGCGCCAAGTTAATCCAAAACTTCATAAAAGTTTGCAGGTCAGTGTTATCAAAATATTGCTTGTTAATCTTCACATACAATTTTTTCAAATTCGGTTTCTTCATACACCTGCTTGCGTATTCGCTTGCCCGACTGGTCGTAATAAATCACCACATATATTTGCGCTTCCTTCAGCTCCTTCACTGTAAAATAGAGTGGGTGTTCATCTGTTCCTACATTATTGATACTGTTAAACGAGGTGGGGATGACGATACCTTTTTTAGTACTAATGATCCCATAAAGGTTTTCCCGCCTTATAAGCATACTCTTTTCCGTAGGTGCGTTTGAAACAACCTCGAACTCCTTTATGTGGTCTACTTCTACCCTGCCGGATCGAACATTCTTCAAACTCCACTCCCCATTCTGCTTATACCAAACTAAGTCGCCCATCCAAGGCTGTATTTCGTCAAACTCAAATGCGGTGAGTGCTTTGCCATTCCAACTCGTTAATCCAAAGTGCTCGTCTTTATAGACAATCAAGACATCGTTATTCAACATACCGATGTTTCTGCTGTATATAGGTTTCAAAAGTCTCTTTCGTTTCCAATCAAACAAACCAAATTTCTTGTCTTTATAAACAGACCAATAGTCATCTTTCAGCTGCACGATTGCTTCATACTCTAGAGACAGTGCCAATTTTCCAGTTTTAGAAATCAGGCCTTTTTTTCCTTTCCAGGAAATTAAAAATAGTTGTTCACCGAACGACTCGATGTTCTCGAACTCATGCGTGAAGAGGCGCTGTCCACTAAGGATATCGTAAACCGTTCTTTTAAGCTTCCCTTCGGTATAGAAGTAACGCACCGAATCTCGCGATTTAATGAAATGAAGTCGATTCTCTTTTGAAAAAGTAAGTGCCCGATACGAGTTAAAGTACACCCTGACCGAATCCTTATGCTTGGCGAAGGCCAATCCTCCGGAAAACCAACAGCTGTCTGAACTGCCGATGATTCTTTTTGTGTTCAAATCAAATAACTGCTGCAAGGTTCCTCTTTTTAGTAACAGCCATTGTTTAGAGAGACTAATTTTGTCCCACCATTTACCTTCCAGTTCTTTGGCTAGATCCGCTACCGAGTATTGATCGTCTACTTTTCTAATCAACCCAAAAGGTTTTACACTAAGTGTCTGTCGCTCAAGGGGCACAACAAACTCCAATTTCGAATTGATTAATCCTTCAAGTGAACCATTTCGAACGAGCAGACGATCAACACCTACCCTACTCACATCGTCAAACACCAATTCTTCAGAAACAAGATTACCATCGGCTGTTGACGCAATCGCAGGGAGGCTCATGACATTTTTTTTGCCTAAACGAGAAAGAACGAATACGCCCTCCACCAAATCGATACCGTCCCACGAACTCTCTCCTAACAAGGGCCGGCCCGTTAGTGTTACCAACTTCCACCGCCCCTTTTGCTTTATTGCCATAAAGCGACTACCCAACATTTTGACTTCCTGCAAACATTCTTTGATCACACCCCGGCCTGATTTATGAATCACTTTAACACAGGTACTATCACCAATTTTGTAAAACCCATAGCCCAATGATTGTTGAATGGAACTGCGCGGAAAAATCCGCCTCCCATCGCGACTGATCAATCCTTCGTTGGTTAATAAAACGTCATCAAAAATACTTCCGCACAAATAGCGCTCTTCAATGGTTTCAAACCGGGGCGTTAGTGCAATTTCTCCCGATGAATTGATAAACCCAAACTTGCCATTGTCGAGAACCGGCACCCAATAACTTTCGCTTAATTGAATCACTTTTCGGAGTGAGTCATTTAAGAGTGACTTTGGAACACTCCGTTCGTAATCAGCATAAAAATGGAACAGCCAATCAACTGCAGTTGTTTTCCGCTTGTTGGTTGGAAAGTCACGAAGGAATTGGAGGAAAGCAGATGTATCGCCCCGGGCTGTTGCGATTTCAAAAATTTGCCGATCTGCCAGCTCTCGGTAAGGGCTGTTTGGAAAATCGCTAGCGAAAGCAACAAAGCTTCTAAATTTCCGGTCTTTTGTTTTTGAATCGAACAATAGCTTTTCGTATTTCACTTTGGCCTCGTTAACACGATGTGATGTAGGATGTAGCCTGGCATATTGTTCAAAGCTTTCGTAAGTGTTTATTTTAAGCGCTTCTAAAAAGCTGACTTCATCCTTTAACTCAACAGCAGAAGAACGTTGTCTGGAAGCTGGAAATCGCTGAATGAATGATTCGTAAGCATTTTCTGTATTCACTTCCTTTGTGTCAGCAAACGCAGTACTGTCTATTTTCTCTTGATACAAAAAAAACTGTGTACTATCGAGCCCGAGTCGTAAAACACGATCCTCTGTACTTCCTTTGAATTGTTGTAGCTGGTGAATGGCCTGCTGACAATAACGATACGCGGAGTCTACCTGATAGCCTGGATTGGTTTTACTAAAAAACCATTGGGCCCATACAAAGCTCAGCTCAATGCTGACGCCCTCTTTCTTGGCGGCCTTTTTCAATAACTCTTTTGCTTCCGTCCACTTACCCTTTTCCATACGGCTTTGTGCCTGCCGGAGGGTTGTTTGAGCAACACTTTGACTAGACAAAAAGAGTAATAGGAAAATCAGACTGAATCGCATCTGTTTATTGTGCCTATGTATCTTGAAAAAAAAGAAAAGGCAACCTATCGGCTGCCTACTCTTTTTGTCGAGGTGAGAGGATTCGAACCTCCGGCCTCCACGTCCCTAACGTGATGCGCTAACCGGGCTGCGCTACACCTCGAAAATAATGTCTCAAATTGGAAACACTCACAAAAAGAGTCGCAATAATAGTAAAATTCAACTTAAAAAAAGGAGATATATCCGTGGCTATTTATTCTTCTTTTTCTTCAGATCTCGTATAAACCTAGCCCACTTCAATGGATCCAGGAACGGATTAAACTGAGGCCTAAATTGATTGCCCGGTGAACTTGCCCATTGGTCAATATAATTTCGGTAGTTGCCCATGCCATCCATTGGGGTAGTCCGAGCCATAAGGGCAATCATTTCTGAATTGAGTGCGCGCGCATCAAGGCCATTCTCCATTGGAATATTCATGGCCAGAACAGCTTCTTTAAATAACTCTTCGGTCGGAAGATCGGTAATTACTACACCTTTCAAAAACGTCATATCGGTGGCTAGTTCCACAAAAATTGACCAGGAATCCTTTGGTTGGTCTGGCACGATATAATGTGCCCGTTTGTATCCTACGGCACTAAAAACAATGCTATCTCCCACTAAAACTGGCAACGTAAAAAAACCAGCAGATGTAGTTGGCGTACCCCTTCCGGCTTTTGGCACATACACGTGCACTCCCGGCAAAACAGCTGATGACGAGTCGGTTACGAATCCTGAAAGCTGTATGATCCTACGTTTGGTTTGTGAAAAAGCGGAACTGCTAGACAAAAGCACCGCTGACACGATTAAAAAAGTGATTAAACCCCTCATATAACTGCGTAAAGGTAGCATTTCAAATGTTATTGTGTACACCTTTTTATAGCTTCTTATTACGCAACATATCTCGTTGTGTCTCGATAAAATCGGCCGCAACTCAATGAGTCTAAGCACCAACTAAAAGTTTTATTACCCGCAAACATATTGTCTGTATTTTTGCATCCAATGAGGTTAAAACAGTTTAACATTGAATTAGGTGCTCAAATTTTTCTGGCAAGCTCCGACACATCAAGACTGCGTATTCTTAATCTTATTTTGACCAATGGTGAAATGTGCATTACCGATCTCGAGCGAATTCTGGAGTTCACTCAAACAAAAACCTCGCGCCACTTGCTTTACTTGAAAAATTCCGGCATCCTCACCTCCCGAAAAATAAATCAATGGGCTTTTTATCAAATCAAAGACGAAGTTTTTGATCTCGTTAAACAAATTCTACAATTCGTGAGCCGCGACCCCGTAATGCAACAAGACCAGTCTGTTTTCAAGACCATGTACAGCAATCGCGAACTCTCCCTTAATAAGTTAAACATCAAACCTCTTACTTTTTGAAGCACAGAGTTCCTAGGTCGCTTCTCAAGGTCTCATGTCTCACGTCTTACATCTCACGTCTTATTTCTAATGAAAAAATACAAAAGCATTTTCTTCGATCTGGATCACACTCTTTGGGACTTTGAAACCAACTCACGTGAGACATTACTCGAATTGCACACGGCCTATCAACTCGAACGAAAAGGGATTGAGAAAACTGCGTTTCTTGTGGCCTTTAAAAAAATCAATACGGGCTTGTGGCACCTCTACGATACCGGCAAGATACAACAGGAGGTGATTCGCCTGCAGCGATTTCATCGCATTTTTCAGGAGTTTGACGTGGAGGCATATGACTTAAGCCTTCAATTCTCGACTGATTATGTTAGCCTGTCCCCGAAGAAGGGCAACTTGTTGCCCCACGCGAAGGAAGTGTTGGATCACCTGCACCCTATTTATCCAATGCACATTATCACGAACGGGTTTAGCGAAATACAGGGCACAAAAATGGCCTCCGCGGGTATCGAAAAATATTTTCAAAGTGTCGTCACCTCTGAAAAGGCAGGCCATAAAAAACCTTCCAAGGAAATCTTCGACTATGCGCTGACCACAAACAACTTGCTGGCAAGCGAAGTAGTGATGATTGGCGATAATTTGGCCACCGACATGGGCGGAGCCAAAAATGCTTTCATCGACACGATTTATTTCAATCCTGAAAAAATTGCCCATGGAGAACAATTAACGCACGAAATCGAGAGCCTTATTGAACTGACGCACATTCTATAATCGTTAGCTTATTTAGTAACTTTGCTTTTTAATTTCAACTCTTAACATCTCAAATCTCAACTCAATATGTCTACTGGATTTTTTCACATCCCCGCACCAAAAAACGAACCCGTATTGTCATATGCACCAGGCAGCAAGGAACGAGCAGCCTTGAAAAAGGCACTCGAAGACGCACGAGCCCAAGTGATAGACGTTCCGATGTATATTGGCGCTGAGGAAGTACGTACCGAAAATAAAAAGCCACTAACAGCTCCGCACGATCATAAGCATATACTCGGCCATTTCCACGAAGGCGACAAAAGTCATGTGGAGCAAGCCATCAACGCAGCTATGGCCGCCAAAGAATTGTGGGCGGGATTGAGTTGGGAGAACCGCGCGAGCATATTTTTGAAAGCCGCAGATTTATTGGCAGGACCTTATCGCTACAAGATCAATGCAGCAACTATGTTGGGGCAATCAAAGAATGCTTATCAGGCAGAGATTGATGCTGCATGTGAATTGATCGATTTCCTACGCTTCAACGTCCACTTCATGGGCGAGATTTACAATGATCAACCACAATCATCGCCCGGTGTGTGGAATCGATTGGAATACAGACCGCTCGAAGGATTTGTTTTTGCTTTGACCCCTTTTAACTTCACGGCTATTGCAGGCAATTTACCTACCAGTGCTGCACTGATGGGCAATACGGTGGTATGGAAACCAGCCAACACTCAGATCTACGCAGCAAACGTGATCATGCAGGTATTGAAAGAGGCCGGCTTGCCGGATGGCGTGATCAATTTGGTTTACGTGACTGGCCCCGATGCTGGCGATGTCATTTTTAAAAATAAAGATTTTGGCGGAATCCATTTTACAGGTAGTACAGGCGTGTTTCAAAATATCTGGAAGACGATTGGGCAAAATATTCATCAATACAAATCCTATCCACGCATTGTAGGCGAAACGGGTGGAAAAGATTTTATCATGGTGCACAAGAGTGCTGATGCGAAGCAAGTGGCCACGGCCATTGCCCGTGGTGCGTTTGAATACCAGGGGCAAAAGTGTTCAGCCGCTTCCCGTTGCTATATTCCTTCCAACCTGTGGGACGATGTGAAAAAATATTTGCTCGAAGATTTAAAGAGCATGACGATGGGGCCAACGGAAGATTTTGGTAACTTCATCAATGCGGTCATTGACGAGAAAGCATTCAACTCTATTACGGGCTACATTGAAAAAGCGCGCCAGAACCCAATGAACGAAATCATTGCCGGTGGCAAGTACGACAAGAGTAAAGGCTATTTCATTGAACCTACAGTTGTGCTAACAAAAGACGCATCGTCACTTACCATGTGTGAAGAGATTTTTGGGCCAGTGATTACCATTTATGTTTACCATTCCGAAAATTTTGAACAAACACTAGTGTTGGTTGATCAAACTTCTCCGTATGCGTTGACCGGCTCGATAATGGCACGCGATCGCTTTGCCGTAGAGATGGCCACCAAAAAACTCAGCAACTCAGCCGGCAATTTTTATATCAATGATAAACCAACCGGTGCTGTTGTGGGTCAACAACCTTTTGGTGGCGCCAGAGGCAGCGGCACGAATGACAAAGCGGGAGCAAAAGTGAATCTATTGCGCTGGGTATCGATGCGCACTATCAAAGAAACATTTGTGACACCTACAGATTATAGGTATCCGTTTTTGTAGAGGGATTAGCGAAGAAAAGCTTTGTAGTTCGAACCGCCAGTTGTCAAATGAGCGAAACAAAAATCCAAATAGCATCTCGTGATGGGCTTCTACTGGATTCCATTTTACTGGAATCTAAATTAACAGCTAAAGGTGTTGTGCTAATGGCCGGTGGCACTGGAATCAAAAAAGAATTTTATCTCAACTTCGCCACGTACCTACAAGAACAAGGCTATCATGTGTTGCTCTTTGACTATCGAGGTATTGGCGGATCGAAGCCTAAATCGCTACGTGGGTTCAAAGCAAAGAATCATGAGTGGGGACAAAAAGATATGGCGGCCGTCTTGGATTGGTTAGATGATCGGTATCCCTCTTTGCCCAAATTTTTAGTGGGGCATAGCGCAGGTGGTCAGCAACTGGGTATGATGGACAATCACCACAAATTCTCAAAAGCACTATTAATATCAAGTTCAACGGGCTATTGGAAATGGATTGCCTCACCTTACAAATATTTTACTCTTTTGGTTTGGTACGGCCTAACACCACTCATGCTTAACACTGTTGGCTACTTGCCGGCCAGTTGGTTTGGTTTAGGTGAAGATTTACCCAAAGGTGTGGCTGCGGAATGGCGAAGTTGGTGCTTAAATTCTACATACTTTGGAAAGTACTTTGGTACTGTCATTCAAAAGCAGTTTTATAGCGAAGTGAAAATACACGTGCACTTTCTCTATCCTGAAGACGACACAATTGTTACTGATAAAACAGTGGCCAGCTTGCGCGGGTTTTACACTAGCGCCAAGACAACTACTGAAAAGATAATCCTCCGTGACCACCACTTGCAAAAAGTTGGACATCTTGGATTTTTCTCTCGCAAATCAAAAGAACAATTGTGGGGGAAGGCAGTTACATACCTTGCAGATCTTTAGTCAAAAAATCAAAAAAGCAATCGAAGCTTACAATGGAAATCAAAAAAACCGTAGCAAACACTGGAGTCGAACCCCCTCTTTGTTGGCCTCCGACCAACGCTCCTTCGCATCGTTTATAAGTAGTCTCGCCCAGAATCGAACTGGGATCAAAAGTTTAGGAAACTTCTATTCTATCCGTTGAACTACGAAACCAAAATACTTTCGGCAAAGGTATAAAAAAATATCTCCCGAGTGTGGCCTGCTACTCCAAAAAACCTCGATTCAACAAGGTAAAAGCCATTTAAAACTATCTTTGAGGTTTGTGGAATAAAACCGATTTCACCGCTGTCTAATCCACAAAAGTTGATTGCTCAATGACCCCAGAAAGCGATGATTCATTAGTTAGAAAGTCAGTCAACGGTGATCTGGTCGCTTTTAAACTATTGGTCGATAGACATGAAGGCAAGGTAGCCGGAGTGGTTAAGTCCATGTTGGGCGCAGCGGAGGAAGCAACAGATGTAGGCCAAGAGGTGTTTATACGTTTTTTCGAATCGTTGAAAAAGTTTCGGGGGGAGTCATCCGTAAGCACCTACCTGATTCGGATTGCAATTAATTTATCCCTCAACGAAATTAAGAAAAGAAAGAAAAGGTTCACTTTTTTCGCCATAGAGGAAGAAGGAATACACGTGCCATCTCAGGAGGAAAAAAAAGATTTAAAAGAAATGCTAGAGTATGAGTTCAATCGATTAGATCCCGATTTTAAAGTAGTGGCCACCTTGCGCCTGATCGAAGGATACTCCACTGAAGAAACGGCCGAACTCTTACAAATACCATTGGGCACCGTACTATCGCGGCTCTCAAGGGCGCAACTAAAATTGAGAATTGGTATAGAAAAACATCTGAAACCGTAACACCATGACCACCGAAGAAAACTATAACAATCGAATCCAGGAGATATTATCAGAAGGAAAAGGTCAAACTTTTGGGCCTTTTTTTGCAGAGCGGGTGATCTATCACATCAGAGTGATGCAAGATCAAGTCGAGTACCAACTGTTTTCATTTTTTAAAAAATATCAACTAGCTGCCATCGGAGTCGTGGTTGCCCTGTTGGTAACGAATATCATTCTATCAGAAACCTGGTCGGTGTCGTCCATATTAGGCTTAGAAAAAAATTTAGCAACAGATACGGTGACAGATATTTTACAGATAGACTTATATCAAGATTTAATTAAATAAAGCCATGACATACGAAAGAAAAAAAGCCATTTTAGTGATCAGTGCAACGTTGATCATCGGAATTTTAATTGGCATGCTAGCCACTGGAATGTTCGCCCGCCAACACTATCGCGGTTCGCGAAACGGAACTGGCAGAGAAGACAAAGGTCGCCTAGGATTTGCGCAAAAAATCTATAGCATCACGCAAGCGGATGAAACTCAAAAAGAAAAAATGAAAGAAATCATTGAGAGTACTACTATTGGCATCGATTCCCTTCAGCATAAAACAGATCGTGAAGTAAAAGTATTGCTGGATTCAATGATGGTAAAGATCAAACCAATCTTAAATAAAGAGCAATTCGGCCATCTAGAATCGTTTGCAAAGAGCAGAAGCGATCATGATAGGCATCATAAAAAACATAAATGATGCGATGAATTTAGACTCCACTCATGTAATTTCTATAACCAACTCCACTGCTGTGCGTGTACCTTTGTGATTACAGCGGCAATTCATAACAAAATACCTTATTTCTTGGTTAAGGAAACGTTTTTAAAATAATCACTCAATCATTGAATCAAACCCAACAAATGAAGAATACTTTCTATGCCCTATTATTGTTAATGGCCAGTCATTTAGCTTTTTCACAAGCTCCGGAAGCCCCCAAAGGCAATGGAAAAATCACAGGCATTGTGCGAGATTCTACAAACACTCAACCCGTTGAGTTTGCTAACATTGCGTTGATAGACCCAAAGACAAACAAGCCAATAAATGGTTCGGTAGCCGATGAAAAAGGCAAATTTTCTATTGTAAAAATTCCGAACGGAAGTTATTTCGTTGACATTTCGTTTATCGGATACAGAACAAAAAGATTACCTATCAAGATTGCTGAGAAGAAAGGAGACATCGAATTGGGTTTTGTAACACTTAGCCCCAGCGACAAAGTGCTAAACGAAGTAGTCGTTCAAGGTCAAAAAAACCTGATTGAGGAAAAGGTGGATCGCACGATTTACAATGCCGAAAACGATGCCACAACCCGCGGAGGCGATGCCACAGACGTGCTCAAGCGAGTGCCTATGCTCTCGGTGGACCTAGACGGAAACGTGTCGATGCGCGGCAGCCAGAACATTTTGGTGTTGATTAACAACAAGCCTTCTACCATTACGGCAAGCAGCGTGGCCGATGCATTGAAGCAGATACCTGCCGACCAAATAAAAACAGTAGAAGTAATTACATCGCCTTCTTCGAAGTATGATGCCGAGGGAACGTCCGGTATCATCAACATCATCACCAAGAAAAACACGCTGCAAGGCCTCACCTTAAACGTAGATGCAAGCGCTGGTTTGCGAGGTTCTAACTTAGGCTTAAACGGAAACTACCGTACAGGTAAGATGGGTTTTTCACTAGGCGGTTTTGGTCGTTCAAACTACAACCAACCCGGTAGTTTTACGAATAATCAATCAACCTATGAATTTAACGATTCTTTGCAAACTCGCGGACAACTGCTTTCTACAAACATTCAATCGGCAAATACGAGAGTTGCAAATATTTTTGGTCAATACACATTGGGTTGGGATTATGATATCGACAAGAAAAACTCGTTGGCGGCATCCTTACGATATGGCTTGCGCAACAATTACAACTGGCAAGATGGCTTACGCACGAACCGCAATGGAACTGATGTTTCGCTGAGCAACGTGAATACTGATGACAAATCGGGGACTTCTGATTTCAGCTTAACCTATACTAAAACATTTGACAAACCTCAGCGAGAATTGAGTTTACTAGGGTTGTACAGCGTAAATAACCGTACCAACGATTTTGTTGATCAACAATTAAACGTTGTAGTGCCTCCTAGTAGAGTATTCAGAAAAAATGATAACAAGAGCAAGAACGAAGAAATGACAATACAGCTTGACTATCAGACACCCGTTGGCAAAGGATCTATTTTAGAAATGGGAGCCAAACAAATTATAAGACGTGTAAATAGCGATTTCGTCACACGGTTTGCTGATGCAGATGGAATTTATGATCCTCCAACAACTGATGTGAATTTATCCAATGCACTTTTTTACAATCAAAATGTAACGGGCGGCTATACATCTTTCACAACCCAACTTGCAAAAACACTTAGCTTGAAGGCAGGCGGCCGCTATGAGTACACCACCATCGATGCATTTAAGCGCAATAGTGAAAAATTGGAGATTCCTGACTACGGTATTTTTGTGCCCAGCATAAATGCATCAAAGCGCTTTAAAAATGGAAGCGCAGTGAAGCTGGGTTACAACCGCAGAATTCAACGACCTTCTATTCAATTTCTAAACCCCAATATACAGGGAAGCAATCTATTGAACATCACGTTGGGAAATCCCAATTTGCAACCTGAGTTTACGAACAACTATGAATTGTCGTACAATACATTCGTAAAAGGAAGCTCCATCAGCATTTCGAGTTTCACGAGAAATACGTTTGGCTCTATCCAACCTGTGCGCGACACTATTCCGGGTTTGCCTGGTGGCGTTCAAACCTCCTATCAAAATATTGGAAATGAAGATGCCTATGGCGCCAGCGTCTTTGCAAACGTGAGTGCGGGCAAGCTTTCCCTGAATGGTGGTGTTGATACATACTATGCCGTATTGAACAACAACGTGACCGATCGAAGGTATAATGCAAGTAACTCAGGCTGGGTGTACAACGCGCGGTTATTTGGAAGCTATAACTTAGCCAAGGGATGGGGACTTCAGTTTTTCACTTTCTATCGTGGACGTCAGGTACAATTGCAGGGAACCCAGGGAGGATTTGGTGTGTACAGCCTCAGCCTGCGAAAAGATCTGCCGAATAAAAAAGGAAGTATTGGTTTTGGTGCCGAGAACTTCTTCTACCCATCGATCACCATTCGCAACGAACAAAATTCTCCGCTACTTAGTCAGAACATTGTTAACGAAATTACAAACCTCAATTTCAAAGTAACATTCAGTTATCGCATTGGTAAAATGAGTATGGAGGCACCGCGCAGACGGAAGAAATCCATCAACAATGATGACATGAAAGACGAAGGCGGTGGTGGAGATGGTGGCCAAGGTGGCGGTGGCGCACCTGCAGGAGCAGGTGGCGGTGGCGGACGCCCACAAGGTGGCCCTCCTGTAACGATTCCTTCGACTGCAAAACCTGCACAATCAACACCAGCCAAAGCTGACACAATTACATACGAGGCGGCAGGCACTTGGAATTACATCATCGAATCACCACAAGGCGGAGTGGGTACGTTGAAAATTAAGAAAGAGGGAAGTATTTACTCAGGCACAATTGCTAGCAACCGATCGCCACGTGAAAATCCTTTGAAAGGTGTCGTATTTAAAAACAATGAGTTAAGCTTTACTTACGAAGTCAACTTTGGAGGAAACACTGCGGTAATAGCTGTCAAAGGCATTATCACCAATGATCAATTTGCTGGCACAATGTCTGTTGGGCAATTTGGATCGTTCCCCATGAATGGGACAAGAAAGGTGGAACAATAACGATTGCTCGTAATTCAAACAAAGCCTCGGGGATTATCCTCGAGGCTTTTTATTGAACTCAATCTTCATTTTTTGGTTTTTGTGATCACTAATCCTTTCGCGACATTTGGGTAAACTCAATTACCCATGAAACAGTTGCGTACTCTCTTGATATTACTTACCACCATCCTCCTTGTTCAATGCAAGAAAACAACCAACCAACCAGCAAGGGTACAGATTAACCCAGCTTTTGCCGAATTTATTTCTACCTACACGACCGGTGTAATCGGCTCGGGCTCATCGATCCGAATCATCCTTTCTAAAGAAGCTGTTGACTCTACTTCTGTCGGGCAAGAAACTTCGGTGAAGCTTTTTGAATTTAGCCCATCGCTAAAAGGAAAGACAACATGGCTTGATCGCAGAACACTGGAATTCAAACCTGAAACCAGAATGACGTCCGGGCAAGTTTATACGGTAGCGTTCAAACTCTCAAAACTTTTTGAAGTGCCCAAGGAGTTGGCTTCATTTGATTACTCCTTTCAAATCATGCCTCAGCACTTTGAGTTGACTATCGACAACGTTAAGCCTTACGTAAAAACAGAACTTAAGAAACAAAAGATTGAGGGAACATTACTAACAGCTGATTACGCAGAGACCGAGGCAGTAGAGAAGATCGTGTCGGCCCAACAAGAGGGAAAAAATCTAAAAATCAATTGGCAACACGGTGGCGAAGGAAAACAACACACCTTTATTATTGAAGATGTTGCCCGCAAAGAAGAAGCAAGCTCGGTGATGTTGTCGGCAAACGGAAAAGCCATTGGTGTGGATCGCACCGAAGAAGAAAAAGTAGAAGTGCCTTCGCTCAGCGATTTTAAATTGACGACCACGAAAGTAATTCAAAATCCTAACCAATATGTGGTCTTACAATTTTCTGATCCTATCAAAGAGAAGCAACAACTACTCGGCTTAATTACTATCGGTGAAGATCGTAATCTCACCCTCGACTTTGATATTCACGATAACGAAATCTGGGTCTACCCTCCCATTCGGCAGGCAGGAACGAAAACAATTTATCTGGAAGCAGGCATTCGAAATATCAATGATTATAAAATGAAGCAAGCTGCCACTACAGAAGTGCTGTTTGAACAATTGAAACCCGAAGTGCGATTCTTGGGCAAAGGCTCGATCCTTCCCAGTACCGATGGTCTGATTCTGCCTTTCGAAGCGGTCAATCTAAAAGCAGTAGACGTCAGCATCAACAAAATATACGAAAGCAACATTCTTCAGTTTTTACAAAACAATCGGATCAATGGATCGAGTGAGTTGCACCGCGTGGGTAAAAATGTATTAAAGAAAACGATTCAGCTAGACAACACCGGCATCACTGATTTAGGAAAATGGAATCGCTTTACATTGGATTTGGCAAAACTACTCAACACCGAGCCCGGAGCCATTTACCAAATCTCTTTAAAGTTTAAGAAAAAATATTCGGCTTATCTCTGCGAAGGTGAAACAGAAACAGAATTGGAGATTGACGATAGTGAAGAAACGGAGTACTCAGGTTATCGCGAATACTACTATGAAAATGACTACGACTATTACGATGGCGACTACGACTGGAACGAGCGCGACAATCCTTGCAATACCTCCTATTACTCTTCTTCTCGCAAGGTTCAAAAAAATGTACTCGCTTCAGATCTCGGTCTAATCGCTAAACGAGGAGATGATGGCACTACTTCTGTTTTTGTAACGGATTTAAAAACTACTGCCCCGCTCTCTGGAATAGCCATAGAAGTTTACGATTTTCAACAACAACTTCTCTCCACACTCACAACAGATAGTGAAGGCAAAGCGGTTTACTATTCGAAAGAATCTCCTTTTGCATTAATTGCTAAAAACGGAGTACAGCGCGGCTATATGCGTTTAGTCGATGGCGAATCATTGTCACTGAGTGGCTTTGATGTATCGGGTGATGCGCTCAGCAAAGGGCTGAGAGGATTTTTGTATGGCGAGCGTGGTGTATGGCGCCCGGGCGATTCGCTCTACCTCAGTTTTATTTTGGAAGACAAGAACAAAGTACTTCCGCCTACGCATCCGGTCGTCTTTGAATTGCAAAATCCACAAGGGGTGGTTACCAGTCGCCTGGTCAGATCCACTTCTGAGAATGGATTCTATCGCTTTGCCACGATGACTTCGCCAGATGCACCAACGGGCAATTGGATGGCGCGTATCAAAGTAGGTGGTACCGAATTCAATCAAAGTGTAAAGATCGAGACAGTAAAACCCAATCGCTTAAAAATAAATTTAAACCTCGGAAGCGAGCGACTTACTTCCCGGCAAGTGCAAGGAGAATTAAATGTAAAGTGGCTGCATGGCGCGCCTGGAAAAAATCTAAAAGCGGAGTTTGATGTCACCGTACTCAAAAGCAATACGTCTTTTGTAAAATACGATGACTTCGTTTTTGAAGAGCCCTCTTCCAATTTCAACTCTGAAACACAAACTTTCTTTGAAGGATTCACTAATGCTGAAGGCAATGCCTCGATGAGTGCTTCTCTTCCTGAGGGCAATTACCCCGGGTTCGTGACAGCCGTTTTCAGAGGAAAAGTTTTTGAAGAGAGTGGTAATTTCAGCATTGATCGATTCGCACTTCCCTTCTATCCGTTTGAATCCTACGCAGGACTTCGCGTGCCCAAAGGAGAAGAATACAGTGGCATGCTGTACACCGACAACCCACAAAAGATAGATTTGGTATTCTTAGACATCGATGGTAAACCAGTTGACAGAAACAAAGTATCTGTCAACCTATATCGCCTGGAACGATATTGGTGGTGGGACAATACCTACGACAACATTGCCAACTACGTAGAGGGCAACAACTCAAGCTCGATAGCAAAGGAGAATATCAATACCGTTGGCGGAAAAGCAAGTTGGTCTTTTAACATTGCCAATGCCGACTGGGGCACGTACTATATCAAAGTGTGCGATCCAGTCTCAGGTCATTGCACGGGCAAAATTATTTATGTCGATCAGCCGGGCTACTTTGGTCGCAATAGCCGCGAAGAAACCAAAACCGCAGCTACACGCCTCACCTTTGCCGCTGACAAAACAAAATACAACGTAGGTGAAAAAATAAATATTTCTATTCCCGGCAGCGGAGAAGGTCGTGCACTGGTTTCCATCGAAAATGGAAGCAGAATTCTTTCCACCCGATGGATTGAAACAAAGAAGGGTGAAAACAAACTTTCCATCGATGCCACCGCAGAAATGACGCCCAATATTTTTGTGAACGTCACGCTACTGCAACCGCACTCTCAAACCATTAACGATTTACCGATTCGCTTATATGGCATCATCCCTATAGGAATCGAAAACCCGAAAACACATTTGGAGCCCGTCATTGAAATGGCCAACGAAATTGAGCCGGGACAAGAGGTAAAAATCAAAATTTTTGAAAAATCAAAACGCAAGATGACGTTTACACTTGCAATGGTCGATGAGGGACTGCTTGACATCACCCGATACAAAACACCTGAACCGTGGAACAAATTCTATGCGCGCGAAGCATTGGGTGTAAAAACTTGGGACTTATTCGATGACGTAATGGGCGCCTTTGGCTCACGCATTGAGCGAATACTGGCAGTCGGTGGCGATGCCGAGCTACGGGCCAAAGAAGATGATCCGCGTGCTAATCGTTTCAAGGCAGTGGTAAAATATTTTGGTCCGATTACTATTGATGGCGGAAGTCACGAGTTAAAATTCACCATGCCACAATATATCGGCTCGGTAAAAGTGATGGTAGTAGCAGGCTATGAAGGTGCTTATGGAAATACAGAAAAAGCAGTGCCCGTTCGCAAGCCACTAATGGTATTGGCCACGTTGCCACGAGTGCTTGGCCCAGACGAAAAAGTAAAACTGCCCATTACCCTTTTTATACAAGACAAAAAATTAAAGAATGTGAGAGTAGAAGTAAAAGTAGCTGGCGCAGTTTCATTGGCTGGTGAATCTACACGATCTGTCGTTATTCCTTCCTCCGGTGATCTTACCATTGATTTCGATCTAAATGTAAAATCCGAAACGGGTGTTGGAAAAGTAACAGTGATTGCCACGTCCGGTAATATTAAATCAACAGACGAAATTGAAATTGAAGTTCGAAATCCCAACACGCCCGTCACGCAAGTAAGCGAGATGTACGTAGAGGCAGGCAAGTCATGGAATAGCGCCATCATTCCTGTTGGTGTTGCCGGTTCTAACTCCAGCACATTAGAAGTGTCATCCATCCCACCTATCAACCTGGGCTACCGCTTGCGCTACTTGATCGAATATCCGCACGGATGTATCGAACAAACGACTTCAGCTGTTTTCCCTCAGTTGTATTTAGATGTGGTGAAAGAATTAACCGATTCGGAAAAATCCAGAACCAAAAACAATATCACACGAGGAATCGAGCGATTGAAATTATTCACCGCGCGAGATGGTGGCTTCGGCTATTGGCCGGGTTATCAAGATTCTGATCAGTGGGGAACCACCTATGCGGGTCACTTCCTGTTATCGGCTATCGACAAAGGATACTATGTGCCCGATGATATGATGAAGCGTTGGAAAAAATACCAGAAGAACAAAGCAGCCGAATGGCGAAGCAATCTCAATGCGGGTTACTACAATACCGATTTGATTCAAGCTTATCGCCTCTACACGTTGGCATTGGCCGGTGTGCCGGAATTAGGCGCCATGAATCGTCTGCGTGAGTTAAAAGAAACAACATTGCAAGCCAAGTGGATGCTGGCGGCAGCCTACGCAAAGGCGGGCCAGCCCGAAGCGGCTCAAGCATTGGTAGCTAACCTTACTACAAAAGTAAAACCGTATCAGGAGATGTCTGATTCGTATGGTAACGACCTCCGCGATAAAGCAATCATTCTGGAAACACTGGTGCGACTCAACGAAAAAACAAAAGCCTTTGAGTTAGTGCGCGAAATCTCAAAATCATTAAGCAACCAAAATTATTGGATGAGTACACAGACAGTAGCTTACTGCCTAAAATCGATTGGTCAGTTCGTTGCTTCAGAAAAACGAGGCGGCCTCGCCTTTACCTATACCTACAATGGCAAATCGATTAATGCCTCTTCGGAGTTGCCTCTGGCACAAATACCAATAGAAATAAAAGGGGTGCAAAAAAATTCGGTCAGTCTAACTAATTCAAGTAATGCGGGTTTGTTCATTCGAATAATTAACACCGGCACGCCTTCTCGTGGCAATGAAGAAGCACAGCAATCTAGTCTAGTTGTGAATACTTCGTTCACCGACTCGAAAGGAAATGCGATTGATGTAACCAAGTTGGAGCAGGGCTCCGAGTTTTATGCAATTGTCACGGTAAAAAATCCGGGCTTGCGTGGCACGTATGAAAACATGGCACTAGCGCAAGTGTTCCCATCTGGTTGGGAGATTAACAACTTGCGCCTCACCGATGACGAAGGCACAGCGAAAACAGATCGTGGCGACTACCAGGACATCCGCGATGATCGGGTCTACACCTATTTCAGTGTAGGTGCCGGCAGGCAGCGCACCTTCCGCGTGTCACTCACCGCGAGTTTTAGTGGCACGTTTTATTTACCAGGAGTAAGTTGCGAGGCCATGTACGATCACAGTGTGAGTGCCAAAGAAAAAGGGCAAATGGTGGAGGTGGTGAAGAGGGTGGTGCAGTAATTGAAGTAAGATCATCGGTTGCCATAAGCGAAATACTCGCAACTGAATTGCGGGCATTCTAATGTTGGCGGCTATTATTCCGGGGACGACTAAACCGAGAGACAATGAGAAGAATAATTTGCCTAGTTTTGTTATGACAATATCCTGTTCAACTCTAACATCTAGCTCAGGACTGGAGAAGAGTGGACCAGCAACAATTAACTTTCTAGAACCAAAAATTGATAAAGCAAATTTATTTATTTCAACAGTACAAGGTCTAATTGCTGCTGTTTTATTAATTACAATACTAATTGAGGTAATTGAATCATTAAGGGAATACAAACAAAAAAATAATATTAATTACATAAACGTAATTATTGAAATTGCAATTATCGCTGTGGTTAGACATATTTTAATAATGGAATTCGAACATATAAATGGCAATACTTTATTAGGTGTTTCATCATTAATTTTTGTTTTGGGTTTATTATATTTTATTCTAAATAAAAAAATTAAACTTGGTAAAAATGAAGAGTAAATTAAAAAATGGGCTTATTTTATTTTTTTTTGTATCAACAACTGTTTGTGGGCAAACTGATTCGTTATCTATTGAAAAATTAAGAACAGAATCGGGTGTTGATCCTACACGAGTAAATTCTAGAGTTGGTTACTCTGGTTTGTATTTTGATAAAGCAAATAATGCTTCTTCTATCAGTAATAAATTCAGTCTTGTATTAGGGGTAAATCGATGGAGTTTTTCTGTTAAACCAGAAATAATGACTACTCATAGTGGGGTTAGTGGAACTGGATTTCAATCATCATTTTCTGATGTAAAATTTTCGATATTAAATGCTTTTTATGTCAAAGGTAAAAACTCATTAGCAGGCTCAGTAGAATTCAATTTGCCAACGGGAAAACAAGGTTTTGGTAGCCAACTATTTTCTGCGACACCAGCATTAACCTACTCCTACACCATAAATCAAAGTTTGTTTTTAGCCATTCAACCACAATATACCTTTGCCATTGCCAAAGATGATTTGTATCCCGATTTATCAATTTTAACCAATCGTATTTTCATCGCAAAATTTACAAAAACTGGACTGTTTTATGTTTTTGAACCCCGAACAATCATCGATTTTGAAAACAAAAATTTTGATTTAATTCTCTCCCCTATAGTTGGTAAATCATTGGGTGCAGGTTTCAATTTAGTTGGATTGATGGAAATCCCCACTAAAAAATCTACAATTGATGATAGAGGAATACTGTATCAAATAGGTTTCAATAAGAACTTTTAAATATTTTATTTATGAAATCAAAATCACTACAACTAGGTCTGTGCGTTTTGTTAATTGCAATATCATCAAACATTAGTGGGCAAGGACATTACATTGGAGGAAGTTTCAATACAAATGATTATTTTATTCCATCTGCTTCAGGTTGGGTATTTTCATTATACTATTCTTTTTCAGAAATGAATTATTATAATGATTCAGGAAATAAAACTGATGTCATTCAAATTAATGATAACCCTCCTTTTTCCGTTAATTTAGGTCAGAACGTGAAAACACATTCTATTATCCCAATGATTAGCTATTTTGGTAAAAGCAAAATTCTAAATGCTAAATGGGGAGTACTTGCTCTACCCATGTTAAACAATCCAAATGCAAACATTGCTTTAGATTTTTATTCAGGTCAAACTACAGTTGGTAGTACAAAAATCAACTTAAATTCCTTTGGGCTCGGAGATTTTTATCTACAGCCTGTGTGGCTTACTTGGGAGAAAAATAAGCTTTCAACCACCTTCTCCTATGGAATATGGGTTCCGATAGGAAAATATGAGGTGAACAGTACTGAAAATGTAGGCTTAGGGTATTGGTCTCACAATTTTAGGGTAATGGGACGGTATAAACCGAAAGACAAAATAAGTTTAACCTCTGGATTAACCTACGAAATAAACAGTAAACAAGAAGGAACCGACTTTAAAGAGGCATCTCATTTAACTGTAGATTATGGCGCAAGCTATAATTTTACAATGGGACACGAAGTAGGTTTATATGGTTTTGGAACGTGGCAAACTGGTGATGATAAAGGTGAAAAAGCTGTTTTAGATAAAGACCAAATATATGGTTTAGGAATTTATGGTTCCTATTGGCTTAAACCTGGTAAACTTGGTGTTTTATCAAGATTTACTAATAACTTCGGCACGAGAAATAGATTTGGAGGAGCATCCTTTCAAGTAGGTATTAATTATTTATTATTCTAACTAATTTTAACTATTAAATAAACACAAATGAAACACCTTAAACTAATTTCAATCATGAGTTTGGAAGTGCTCATGTTTATCTCCTGTAAAGAAGATAAAAAATCAAGTAAATCCATTGAAACAATTCCAACAGAAACTCATAGTAGTTATCCTTCAAAAAACCCTTTTTTATCACAAGGTATTTATGGTGTTACACATGTCAACTCTGGGCAAACAAACTGTGTTCCCTATAAAATAAACGATGGCGAATACAAAGCAGATTTAAACAAACTAATACCAATTTGGGGTGGTCCGGTAAATAATGTTACCTATGCCTCTGCTGATACTAATTATATGTGGTCTGTATCAACAGATCGTATTGCTTTGATTGATAAATCGGGTATTAATTGGAATATAGTTACCGATATTGACCTTCCTGGCGCAAAGCGATTAACAATTGACCAATTAAAATCAATAGCAGACGTAAAATACACATCACTCGATTTTGCTACTAAACATCTTAAAGGAATTTTAGGACCAAATCCTGGATTGGTATTACCAGCAGGCGTTTATGCTTTGGTAAGTTCAGAGGATTATGTATATTCTAATGCGGGAACAGTAGTTTCTGCAGTGGGTTTAATTGATAAAAAAGATCCAAAAAAAGGCCTTGAAGTAAAATATAGATTTGATGTTTCCTCTCTTATTCCTGCTGCCGAAGTTGCTCCAGGTGTAAAACGAATTAATATGGTGGGAATGAATATGACTTATGATGGTCATATTATAATTGGAGCAGTAAATGGAATTTCTGTGATTGATAAAGAATTAAAAGGACCCGGGAAATTCTATGCCTTTAATGACTCCGAATTATGTACCAATTCAATGGCAGTAGATGATAAAAACGGCATTTACGTGGCTACCGGAAGTAAAACGCCTAGAGGAGACGGAATGATGCGTAAACTGGTTTGGACAGGAACTGAAATTTCGGATAAAGAAACCGATGGAGCTTGGATAAGTCCATATAATGGAGGCGATTGGCCACCAGCTATCAAGGCAGGAACTGGTGCGGGATCCACACCAACACTAATGGGATTTGATAAAGATGACGATAAATTGGTTTTAATTACCGATGGTCAAAACCGTATGAATTTAGTGGCTTTTTGGAGAGATGGAATTCCCGAAACACACCAACAAAAAGCAGGAGCTAAATCAAGAAGAATTGCAGGTTTAATTCCAATAAAAGCTGGTTTGCCAGAGGATAGAGAATGGGTTCAATCGGAGCAAACAATTGTTGTAAATGGTTGGGGTGCGTTCTTAGTTAATAATTTAATTGACGAAGGTCATCCGGATAGAATTATTGATGTAATGACAGTTGGTCCGCTTCACCCCGGTCCAAAAGGAATGGAGAGAGTGGAATGGAATACAGAAAAAAATGAATTTGAATCGGTTTGGACAAGAAACGATGTAGTATCGACAAGTATGGTTCCATTAGTTACCAGTGGTTCAAACATGGTGTTAGTTAATGGATATACTAAAGAAAGAGGTTGGGAAATAACAGGATTAGATTGGAACACTGGAAAAAATAGAACAAGAATTGAATTTGGACAAACGAATAGAGGAAATGGAGCTTATGCAATTCTTCAACTTTTAGAAAATGGAGATTTGTTATTTAACTCTGTTATTGGCCCATACAGAATTCCGTTAAAAAATTAAATCCGAACCGCTAACAGCGGTTTGGCGTAATGGCGGGTGCAGTGCTTGGTATGACAGTTTTGTGATTAAACAAAAAGTAGTGCTTCGTATCAACATTTGTGGTGGAAATCCGCCATTACGCCAAGCCGCGAAACGTTATGAGGAACAATTTAGTCTTTGAAAGACCAACAACAAACTAGAGTAAATTTCTGAAGATTGTGAGAGACAATTATTAACCATGTCACCTTAATCTCTTACATGAAAAATTCCCAGAAAAAATCCTGGGCGGCAATGTGAGAGATTTCTTTCTGCATAACTTGCCTGAATAATTATTACTTATGAATGATCATCTTTTCTTTTACCTGGGGCTCACCTTTATACTCATGCACGAGATGGATGCAATCCGTTGTAAGGAATGGAGAATTTTTCCTGGGCTATCATTATTGAACGACATTTGGGGATACCGTATTTTTATGCTGGCTCACATTCCACTTTTCTTTTTTTTATTCCGTGGGCTTGCGCAACCCGACAACGGTCGGCTCATTTTTGGGCTAGATGTTTTCTTTGTCATTCATGTAGTTTTACACGCACTCTTTCTCCTACACAAGAAAAACGAATTTAAAGACTGGATCTCGTGGACAATTATTTTAGGGGCGGGGATTTTTGGCTTACTCGACCTGGTTTTCGCACAAGTCTAACCTTATAGCCCGGCCTAATGTGATGGTCAATAGAGCTTTTCAGAGTCAGATTTGAAAAACCTTAACATTGCGGTAATCTGCGATCGGCTAATTTACCTCGAGTTCAACTATGCTGGCTTTTCAAATCATCATCGGCTTGCTCGTCTTGCTTGCAATTGTCGACTTAATTGTTGGGGTAAGTAACGATGCGGTCAATTTCCTCAATTCGGCCGTTGGCTCTAAAGTCGCCTCATTCCGAATGATCCTCATCATTGCAAGTGCAGGTGTGTTGGTCGGCACGCTCTCGTCCAATGGCATGATGCAAATCGCCCGCAACGGCATTTTTCAACCAGAGTTTTTTACGTTCGACAAAGTGATGATCATCTTCTTAGCGGTGATGCTAACGGATGTAATTCTACTAGATATCTACAATTCATTGGGGCTTCCCACCTCCACTACGGTATCGCTCATTTTCGAATTATTGGGTGCCTCGTTCACGGTAGGCGTTTTGTATGTGCTCGAGCAGGGGAAACCCTTTGCCGAATTGGAAACAGTTCTTAACTATCGAAGTGCCCTCACTATTATTGGAGGCATCTTTTTTTCCGTCTTAGTGGCGTTTGTGGCAGGCACCGTCATCCACTTTTTTTCGCGCCTGCTATTCACCTTCAAGCTGAAGAAGAGTTTAAAAATATTTGGCCCCGCTTTTTCGGGTGTAGCCGTTACGATCATGATTTACTTTTTGCTCATCAAAGGCCTGGAGGGAAGTGCGTTGGTGAGCATGAGCCAATTAAGCTGGATTCAACAAAATACCCTTCTCATTTTGGGGATCTCTTTCGTGGCGTTCTTTTTAGCCACGTTTTTCGCAATGCGCTTTTCCGAAATCAATCCGCTAAAAATCATTGTTTTGATTGGAACGTTTGCATTGGCGATGGCTTTTGCTGGAAATGACTTGGTCAATTTCATTGGTGTTTCAGTGGCCGCATATTCGGCTTTTGAAGCCTGGTCCGTTTCCGGTGTGGCGGCCGATGCCTTTAATATGAATGTGCTCAATGAGCAGATTGCGACACCAGTTTGGTTCTTATTAGTATCGGGTGCAATTATGGTAGCCACACTATGGCTGAGCGCGAAGAGTAGAAAGGTAACTGAAACGGAAGTATCGCTAGGCAGGCAAGACGAGGGAGATGAAAAGTTTACTTCCAATCCAATAGCTCGTTGGTTGGTAGGTGGTGCTATTTTTTTTGGAAGCAAGTTCTCCAATAACATGCCTAGGTCTTGGCTGCAGAATATGGAAAATCGACTGCGGCAACCAAAAGAGTCGAAGAAAGGAAAATCAGTGGAGCCTTCCTTTGATCTACTTCGGGCAGCTGTAAACTTGGTGGTTGCCAGCGCGCTCATAGCGTGGGGAACATCTCAAAAACTTCCCCTTTCCACCACGTTTGTATCATTTATGGTGGCAATGGGCTCTTCTTTTGCTGATCAGGCCTGGGGGCGAGAAAGTGCCGTCTATCGGGTAAGCGGAGTACTACAGGTGATTGGTGGCTGGGTTCTTACTGCCTTTGTGGCCTTCGCGGGGAGCGCACTGATTGCGCTATTCCTATATTTTACTGCCTTTGCCGGAGTGGTAATAGTAGCATGCATTACCCTCGTCCTGCTTGTTTACAGTCAGATCACATTTAAACGCACCCAACAAAACGGAGCCAGGGCCGACAACCTGCTACTAAAAGAAACTATTACCGTCCGCGAGTTGCTAGAACAAAGCAAATTGAATGCGGCAGAAAACTTGCTGGGGATTGAGCGGCTTTTGAAACTTTGTTGGGATGCGTTAGTGAGTGAATCACCCAAAAAACTCGAAGCCCAAAGGAAAGAAGTAAAAAAAGTTGCTGCCGAAAATAAGCGCATCAGCGAAAAAATAATTCGCTACATACGCAAGACAGAAAAAGGCGGACTGCCAGCTGGTCGGTTGAATCTGTTAGTTTTTGACATCCTGCAAGATCTTTATCAAAGCAGTTCGCTGATAAGCGATTCATGCAGCGAACATGTCGCCAACTTCCACCCGACTCCGCGTAAAGACTTTCAAAAAATGCTGGAATCCGTTCAATCGCAGTCAGGCAATTATTTCTCTATTGTTCGTTCAGAAATCTCAGGATTGAGTTTCAACAAAAGCAAAGAAGAGGAAATATCTTTTCAACAATTAAAAAAATTCTTGGATTCCTGTTTAGATTCAGAAATCCTTCGTATTCAACAAAATGAAATTAACAACAAGCTTGCCACGTTGCAGACACGCATTTTATTGGAGATGACAGATATCATAGAATCCACTCAGCGTCTTTACCATCTTTACAAAGATTTCATAATGGGTCAAGGAAAATGAAAGTCGCCTCAGTGCAGTCGTACGATTTCCAAAAAGTATATGATCAATTGGATGAGTTGGTTCAGTTGATGATTGCAACTGAAAAAAAGTATGAGGGACTTTTAGAGACGACTCATCCAAATTTTCAACCCAGTGCTACTAATCTGCTGCACTACTTAGTTTTGCGAAGTGCTGAAATCCGAGAAGCACAAGAGTACCTTCATAAAATCGGTCTTTCATCGATAGCTAATTGTGAAAGTCATACCATGGCTCAGGTGCAAACAGTACTTAGATGGCTAAACTCAAACCATGTAGAACGGCACGAAGCTCCCTGTGGATTTGAAGATGCTGCGCGATTCAGAGCCCGTCACAATGAAGAGCTGCTGGGCATTAGTCCTTCTACGGGGCGGCCACACATCATGGTCACGTTTACCGAAGAAATGGCAAATGATCGCTTGATGGTCGAAGAAATGCTACATAGCGGAATGTCAGTGGTAAGGATCAATTGTGCGCACGACAATCCTGAGGTCTGGATCAAGATGATTGATGTCTTGCATAGATCTGTTTCCAAAACAGGTCATAATTGCAAACTCTACATGGATTTGGCAGGCCCCAAGATTCGCGTGGCTGCATTGTCACCTCAAATAGATGCAGAAAAAGGACTTCATCTGCATGAAGAGGAGGACGTGTTGTTACTGCCGATGTCAGCCCCACAACCTGCCAAGAAAGAAGGCACCCCTATCTGGATTGAGCCTGCGTCAATCTTTGAGATGATCAAACCAGGCGAGCATTTGTTTTTTGATGATGGGAAATTCGAAGCGAAAGTGATCTCAGTAGAGCCCAACTCTGCTCACGTTCGCATCACTCGGATTTCCACCAAGAAGCCATTTTTAAAGCCTGAGAAAGGAATCAATTTGCCTGATAGCGATTTGAATATTCCTCCACTGACAGAAAATGACAAAGAGAATATTCCGTTTATCTGCAAGCATGCTGATATGGTTGGCTATTCTTTTGTTAGCGATCCGCGAGATATTGAGATTCTCCGTACCGAGCTACGCAAACACTCTCGAAAGAAAACACCTGCGATCATCTTGAAGATTGAACGACTATTAGCCATTCAAAATTTACCAGCACTTTTATTTAATGGTATGATGGATGGTTCAGTGGGGGTAATGATTGCTCGTGGCGATTTAGCGGTTGAAATTGGATTCGAGCGATTGAGCGAAATTCAGGAAGAGATCCTGTGGATATGCGAAGCCGCGCACGTGCCAGTAATCTGGGCCACGCAGGTTTTGGAAACGCTCAATAAAACGGGCTTTGCCACCCGATCAGAAATTACAGATGCCGCCTATGGTGTAATGGCGGAATGTGTCATGCTCAATAAAGGACGGCACATTATCAAGACCATCAAAACACTTGACGACATCTTACGAAGGCAGGTTTTGCATGTGGACAAAAAAAGATACATACTAAGACCACTAGGGATCGCGAAAAACTTTCTGAGGCAAACTCTTTGACAATAATTTATCATTGTGCTGTTTTTCTCGCTTAGCATAATCCAATCTGTTTAGTATTTTTGATTAAAAAATGCCGCGTCTTTTTCAAAGTATCGCACTTATTTGGCTGGTGTGTTCTTGTTCGCCAAGAATCCACCAACTGCAAAGCCGGTTTAATGCTTCCCCAGTCCCCCCATCACCCAATTACAGTTTGCCTTCTACTTGGGCAGCCTTGCCCACTAAAAAAGATGCAGCTGATAGCGTTCCCAGAAAGTCAAATCTGAAAGATTTACAAGCCACCGCACAAGCCGATGTATTTTTTATCTACCCGACTATTTTCATTAAGGAGCCACAGAATAAATACCTCTGGAACGCGGATGTGAACGATGCCGAACTTAATCACCTGATTCAAACCAGCACGATTCTCAATCAAGCTACCATTTTCAATGGGCCGTGCAGAGTCTATGCGCCTTATTATAGACAAGCGCATTTATATGCGTTCTATACCTCTGAAAAAGCTGATGCCGTAGGTGCGCTCAATCTCGCCTATGAAGATGTTAAAACAGCATTCGAATATTATCTTAAAAATTTCAACCAGGGTCGACCGATTATCATCGCATCGCATAGTCAGGGTAGTTACCATGGCATGCGGCTTTTACAGGATTTTTTTGATGGCAAGGAATTGCAAAAACAATTAGTGGCGGCTTACCTGATTGGTCGCGCTATCAAACCTGATACGTTTAAAAATATCCGACCTACAGAAAAACCAGACGAGGTGGGTGTGTGGGCATCTTGGAATACGTTTGGGCGAAACTATTTTCCAGATAATTACAAATCGTATTTCAAAGGCTCCCTTTCCACGAATCCGTTGCTTTGGAATACCAGTGACGCACTGGCCACCAAAGAACTCAATACAGGTGGTGTTGCTTTTAAGTTTACCTTCGCACCGCAGCTGACTGACGCACAGAATCACGAAGGAATTTTGTGGATACATCGGCCAAATATCAAGGGAAGTTGGCTAGTCAAAAACAAAAACTGGCATCGTGCCGATATGAATTTTTTCTACATGAATATACGTGAGAATGCTGCACTCCGAATTGAAAAGTTTTTGCAGCAAAAAGAAACCTCCCCAACAAATCCTTAACTTTAAGGGTGAGATTTAACTGGAAAAAAATTAAATGGCCATTCGCC
This sequence comes from Flammeovirgaceae bacterium, assembly GCA_021299455.1. Taxonomy (GTDB): domain Bacteria; phylum Bacteroidota; class Bacteroidia; order Cytophagales; family Cyclobacteriaceae; genus ELB16-189. The sequence continues at coordinate 29,377 of JAJTGQ010000022.1, forward strand.
ATTAGTGTTTGTGTGGTACTTACACTCTTCTACTTCAGTCTGCCCAAGGTACTTTTTACTGATTCCTATTCTACCGTATTGGTAGATCAAAATAATAACCTTCTATGTGCCAGCATCGCTTCGGATGGCCAATGGCGGTTTCCGGAAAGAGACACTGTTTCGGATAAGTTCAAAATGGCAATCGTTGCCTATGAAGACAAGCGTTTCTATCACCATTTTGGTATTGATCCTATTTCCATAGGTAGGGCCATTCAACAAAACATCCGCTCAAAAAAAATTAGTAGTGGAGCCAGTACCATCACTATGCAAGTGATTCGATTGATGCGAAAAAATCGTGCCCGAACTTTTTTTGAAAAAATGAGAGAATTCATCTTCGCTACTCGCCTAGAGCTTCGGCATTCAAAGAATGAAATACTATCACTGTATTCCGCTCATGCTCCCTTTGGTGGAAACGTGGTGGGGCTGGAGGCGGCTTGCTGGCGTTACTTTGGTCGTCCGGCAGATGAACTCAGCTGGGCAGAGGCAGCGATGCTCGCGGTGCTACCCAACAATCCTTCGCTTATTCATTTGGGGAAAAACAGAATTCTATTAAAAGCAAAAAGAGATCGGCTGCTAACAAAACTTCATCGAGAGGGAAAGTTTGATCAACTGGAGTTGGATCTGGCAAAAGCAGAACCCATCCCTGATAATCCATTACCATTACCTCGATTAACTCCCCATCTGTTAGACAGAGCTATTAAAGAAGGAAAGAGTCAACAAAAAATAATCACTACCATCGATTACGCCTTGCAACAACAAGCGCAAAGCGTGCTTCGTGACCACATGGAACGCCTTCGTGCCAACCAAATCTTCAATGCAGCTGCTTTGGTGGTAGATGTAAAAACGGGAAACACTTTTGTATATATTGGAAATGTAGAGGCGGGAAGTAAGCACGAGGAGCAAGTGGATGTTATCTATTCGCCTCGTAGTACCGGAAGTATATTAAAACCCATTCTCTATGCAGCCATATTAGACGAAGGTAAGATGCTACCTAAAACGCTTCAAGCTGATGTACCAATCACGATCAATGGCTTTTCCCCGAAAAACTTTTCGAACCAGTTTGATGGCGCTGTCCCTGCCGACCAAGCTCTGATCCGTTCGCTAAATATTCCAGCCGTGGAGGAGCTACGCGAATTTCGGTACGAAAAATTTTATGAACTACTAAAAAATGTGGGACTCACGACCCTTAATAAACCATCAGATCATTACGGGCTTGCACTCATTCTTGGTGGTGCGGAGGGAACGTTGTGGGACATCACCGGGATTTATGCCTCGATGGCCCGAACTCTGAATAATTACTTTGAACACCCGGGAAAAAATAGATACTACAAGAGTGATTTTCACCCACTCCAGTACTCAGTTTCTAGTTCCACGTTCCTAGTTTCCGGTTACCAGTCACCAGCAACTGGGAACCTGCAACCGGGAACAACTATATCAGAATCGTCTTGGCTGAGTGCGTCCTCCATTTATCTCACCTTCGATGCACTAAAAGAATTGTACCGGCCAGGTGAAGAAACGGGATGGAAATACTTCAGTAGCGCCAAAAAAATTGCCTGGAAAACCGGAACCAGTCATGGCTTGCGTGATGGCTGGGCAGTTGGCGTAAATCCAGACTACGCAGTGGGGGTATGGGTGGGGAATGCAGATGGCGAAGGCAGACCGGGTTTGACAGGAACAGAAACAGCAGCACCTATACTTTTCGATCTATTTGCCTTGTTGCCAGGGAAAACGTGGTTCGATACTCCGGAATCAGAAATGCAACGAATCTCAGTGTGTTCGAAGAGCGGCTACCGACCTTCTGAATTTTGCGAAAAAGTAGACACGATGTGGGTAGACAAATCAGGGTTGGTTACATCGGCATGCCCTTTCCACAAAAAAATACACATTAGCCAGGACAGAAAATGGAGAGTTCATTCCGGTTGTGAAGAATTGAATAAAATGACTTCTGCGAATTGGTTCGTTCTGCCGCCAGTTCAAGCATTCTATTACCAACGCGGAAATGAATATCTGCCACTGCCACCCTTTAAAAAGGGGTGCGATTCAAACACGATTTCAAACACATTCGACCTGATTTACCCTAAACAAAACACCAAAATTTTCATTCCACGGCAATTAGTTGGAAATAATGGGCAAGTTGTTTTTGAAGCCGTCCATTCCGATCCGAATGCAGTTATTTATTGGCATATGGACGGCATTTTCTTCGGAAAAACCACAAAAACACACAATTTGGGACTAAATCCAGAGCACGGATCTCATGAGCTTACACTTATTGACAGCCGAGGAGAATCGATAACGCGTTCTTTTGAAGTGCTCTAAAATCAATAATTTTTATGTCATAACTCTTTGTTATATAAGGTTTTGATTACATTGGCTTAAATTAATTAATTAGTATGGATGACCTTTGTGGCACAAGTAAACAACACCCCATGAAAAAGAAGTTGACTCTAATTCTATTAATTTTGACAGTTGCGCTCAATTTTAAGGTCTCTGCCAGCAAGGGACAATTGAGTAGGAAAGCATCAAACTACGTAGTGATTGGGGCTTTTTCAATACCCAAAAACGCAATTGAATTTACCAACAGCGTAAAACAGAGTAACCCAACAGCTGAATTTTCAATAAATCCTCTCCGGAACCTGTTTTATGTATACGTGCTCACAACCGCTGATGTTGAAGCTGCATTTAACGAAGCAAAAAAATTACGTATGGGTGGCTATTCTGATGCATGGGTGTTCAGCGGTGTTTTAGGTGAAGATCAAGAAGATTCAAGCAAAGGCACTGACACCAATCCAATTACACGAAGATCAATTGAAAAGGTAGAAGTATCAGACAACAAAACCGTTGAACAAACAAACGTTACGCCATCTGAGATCGGTACGACCACGTTACCGACAGAATCTAATCCTGTTACCACTAAAACCGAAGTTACAATTGCTCCAGTTCCTGTTTCGGCAATTGAAGAAGTAGAAGCTGGAAGCAAAAAATTCCTATTCAAAGTCTTTACTAACAACCAAAAGGAAATCCAGGGCGATATAGATCTAATGGGTTTGGATAAGACAAAACCAAAAAAAGTGGCTTCCTACCGCGCCAATGAGCCCGTTAATGTAAAGCCCGCTAATAAATCAGGAAACGTCTCTTTCATATGCGAAGTTTTTGGATATCGTAAAATTCAAACTGTTGCCAATTTCAACCAGCCAGAAACTACCGAAGGGATTACGATCGAGGAAAACAAAACCGTTGTGCCTTTTGAGTTGGTTCGACTGAAGAAAGGTGATTTTGCGGTGATGTATAACGTTTACTTTTTCAAAGATGCGGGCATCATGCGCCCTGAATCAAAATATGAAGTAAACAGTCTGCTTGACATGTTGAAAGAAAATCCTAAGTACAAAATCAAGATTCATGGGCACACGAATGGAAATTCTCATGGCAAAGTGATTTCAATGGGAGATTCGAAAAATTTCTTTGGCATCACAGCCGATGTGAAAGAAGGATTTGGTTCCGCCAAAAAGCTTTCCGAAGAACGAGCACTGGTCATTCAGAACTATCTCATCAGCCAGGGCGTAGATCCGAGCCGTATGCAAGTAAAGGCATGGGGCGGTAAGAAGCCAGTCTATGAAGAAGAGCACGCGTTGGCGTCAGCCAATGTACGCGTGGAAATTGAGATATTAGAAGACTAGTTGGTTCCACAGCAGTGAAAAACAGTTGACTCTATAGTTGCAAAGACACTTACTTAGTGGTAAGTTCGAGTATAGAAGTGGAAATTTGCATTTCTTAAACTGTTGCCTTACATGAGAAGAATAGCTGTTGTAGTAACAATTTTCATTCTTTCGATGCACGTTAGCATCGCCCAAGAATCAAAAAATTAGGAGTAATGGACATTTATTAGGCTGGTTTTTAGACGATAGTCTTTAATGGACATTTATTAGGCTGTTTATTTTTGAGATTTGGGTTGGATTTAGATATCTACTGTATGATGTTCTTAAGTTTGTTGTGTCAATGGTGA
>JAJTGQ010000012.1 GCA_021299455.1 Flammeovirgaceae bacterium
AACTCCCTTACCCTTTTTGGTGCATCCATCTATCAAGTGAAGATACTCCCTACTAACAGGTTACTAGCGGGCATACTGATAGCGCTTGTTGGAGCGGTTCTCTTTTCTACCAAAGCCATTTTTGTGAAGCTTGCTTATCGCGACACAAACATTGACGCAGTTACTTTGCTAGCCTGGCGAATGATCTTTTCCGTTCCTTTCTTTGTAGGCGCGGCCTTTGTTTCTTCTAGCCAAAGTAGCAACACAAAATTCACGTGGAAAGAACGGATATTAATAGCCATTATTGGATGCTTGGGTTATTACATCAGTAGCCTGCTTGACTTTCTGGGGCTTCAGTTTGTTTCCGCTAGCATTGAGAGACTCATCTTATTCATCTACCCTACCTTAGTCCTTATCATGTCAGCCGCATTCTTCAAAGTGAAAATAAAGCCAATACAATGGTTAGCCGTAATGATTACCTATGCGGGGCTCGCTATTGCTTTTATGAGTGAGGTGACTGTTCAAAGTGCTGAGAATGCTAACTTTTTTAAAGGCGCAGTCTACATCTTTATCTGCGCCTTCACCTACGCTGCTTACATTGTGGGAAGTGGAAGGATGATACCCAAAGTGGGAGCTAGCAAATTTAACAGCTATGCAATGAGCCTTGCTTCCATTGCTGTTTTGCTACATTTCTTTATCAGAAGCGAAGTGTCCTTGTGGCACTTGCCTGCTTTGGTTTATCTATATGGCTTTCTTATGGCTGTATTTTCTACCGTCCTTCCATCGTATCTGGTAGCTGCGGCTATTGCGAGAATCGGGTCTGGAAATGTAGCCGTGGTAGGTAGCGTTGGGCCCGTCTCTACCATTATTCTGGCATCCATTTTCTTGGGCGAGGTGATTACGGTTTGGCAGATTGTGGGAACTATACTAATACTGATTGGAGTACTTGTTATAGGCAATCAAAAATGAATCAATATCTTATTTATGCCTTAGGTTTTTTTGCACAGGGTCTTTTTGGGGCGCGGTCAATTGTACAGTGGTATCTCTCTGAGCGCGAAGGAAGGGTAGTGTCACCCACTTTGTTCTGGATATTTAGCCTTTCTGGTTCTTCGCTGTTTCTGCTGTATGGCTTGATTCGGCAAGATGTGGTGATTGATAGGGCAATCGATATCGTTCTACATCTATGTGCGTAATCTTCAATTAAAAAGGGCTTGGTCTACAATTCCTTTGTTCTTTCAGCTCCCATTATTGGCCATTCCTCCTTCTATTCTGATGTTTTGGTTTCAGCAAAAAAACGTTTCCGCTTTGGAAGTCGACACGGCTATCTCTTTAACGGTTGTTGGTATTGCTGGACAATTGCTATTGAACTGTCGCTACCTTTACCAATGGTATTCTTCTGAAAAGGCAAATGAATCTGTATTGCCGCTGGGGTTCTGGATAATTAGCCTCGCTGCTTCGATAATGGTGGTGGCATATTCCATAGCGCGACAAGAACCCGTTCTGTTGGTCGCGCAATCACTGGGCATCGTGGTTTATCTGCGCAATATCATTATCTACTCACGGAGTTTGCCTGGACGTTAAGATATGACATACTTTGTTGATCAATAATCTTGAATTTTGACTTTTACCTTACTTGATGCTTGCCACCTTGGCAAGAAGGGCTAATTTTGTCCTTCGTACCTATGCAAATCCTAAACTCGATCCTCGCTTGGGTCATGAAAAAACGCATCCACCAGATGGAGCTTTTCATGAAATACCCGCATGAAGTGCAGGACGAAGTGCTCAAAAAACTGATTGCGGCAGGCCGCTATACCCAATTTGGCCAGAAATACTCTTTTGAAGACTTGGTCAATTATGAGGATTTCAAAAAGCGCGTGCCTGTTCACACCTACGAACAACTCTATCCCTACATTGAGAGATTGCTACATGGCGAACAAAATATTTTGTGGCCTTCTGAGGTAAAGTGGTTTGCCAAGTCGAGCGGTACTACAAATGCCAGAAGCAAGTTCATCCCCGTTACTTCCGAAGCATTAGAAGATTGCCATTTCAAAGGGGGAAAAGATCTTTACTCTATTTTCATTAACAACTATCCAAATACAAAAATATTTTCAGGCAAGGGATTGGCGATTGGTGGAAGCTGTCGGGTAAACGAATACGACCCTACTTCTACCTCTCGATATGGAGATGTCTCAGCGGTCATTATGCAAAATCTCCCCCCATGGGCAGAGTTTATTCGAACCCCAAGTTTAGAAGTGGCTCTAATGGACAACTGGGAGGAGAAAATTGAAAAGCTGGCTCGCGAAACGGCCCGAGTAGACGTAACCCAAATTGCTGGGGTGCCTACGTGGACCGTCTTGTTGCTGCAATACATACTGGCGCTCGAAAAAAAGCAATCTATGCTAGAAGTCTGGCCAAACTTAGAAGTATTCTTTCATGGAGCTGTCGCTTTTGCACCTTACAAGAATTTATTCAAATCGCTTATTCCCGGTGAACAGATGAAGTACTGGGAAACCTACAATGCCAGCGAAGGTTTTTTTGGAATTCAAGACCAGAAAGATTCAGAAGATCTTTTGCTGATGCTTGACTACGGAGTGTTCTATGAGTTCATTCCTATGGAAGAAGTAGACAAGGAATTCCCGGACGCCATCGGTTTGCAAGATGTGGAAATCGGCAAAAACTATGCAATGGTTATTACCACGAATGCGGGTCTATGGAGATATAACATAGGTGACACCATCAAATTCACCAGCACCTCTCCCTATCGCATCCGAATATCAGGGCGAACAAAACATTTCATCAATGCATTTGGAGAAGAGGTTATTATCGAAAACGCAGAAACAGCAATTACACGAGCTTGTGAATTGACGGGCGCGGTGATTGACAACTTTACTGCCGCTCCCATCTATTTAGAAAAATCAAAAAGAGGTGGTCACGAGTGGATCATAGAGTTTAGAACGCAGCCCACAAGTTTGAATGAGTTTACCGCAGTGTTGGATAACACACTTCGAAAAGTCAATTCAGACTACGATGCGAAACGTGCGCATGACATTGCATTGGTAGCCCCGAAAATTCACAGTGTTTCTGAAGGTACCTTTTATAATTGGATGAAAAAGCGAGGAAAACTAGGGGGGCAAAACAAAGTGCCTAGGTTAAGTAATTCACGTGAATTTGTAGATGATATTTTGGCGATGGTGGCGGAAAAATAACTTCAGTTTTCACTCGTTGGGCTAATCTCTTCAATGCAGGTAATTTTAACCACTGGCCCTACCATACAAACGCTGGCTGATTCTGTTAACTCGTATCCAATCTTTACTTTTTTACCTGCTTCAAAAACAAAGTCGAGTAAGGGATCTTTGGTCAACTCTTTTGGAAATGGTGGTGTTCCACAATAAAATAGCCGAAGTGGTTCTAAGCGCGTTCCGTCTTCTAGTTCAAAAACAAAACCACAGCCATCTAAACCAGTAAGGTCTCGCACGGTGGCTTGTGTCGTACACCCAGTTTTTTGAATTCCCTCCTCTTTTTTGCAAGAAGAAAAAGTAAGAGTTAAGAGCAAAATCAATCCAAGCTTGTCCATCCTGTCCAGCATTTTTTGATTTAGACATCTTCAAACCAAAAAAGGTTGGAATGAAAATCAATTATTTCCAAAATGGCAATCGGTTGTTGCTAATGATTAAATCTGAATTTCGATTTTTGAAATCATACGAGTGACCAAGCGGCACCCCCATGTTTCTCTCATCAATAGCAATTCTACCGCTGCTACTGATGTGCTGGATGGCCAAGCTTAGCAATTTCTCATTTGAATCACCCAAAGGAAGCTGCGCTCCATTGTCGGCATCTACGATGTTAGGGGTAAATCCATTTCCATAGTCTGATTGATCAAGACTATTGAACGACTTAACAATAATGGGTTGCATTCCCCATTTGTTCTTTGGATCATTCGCTTCATAAATTGTTGTAGACCCTACGTTTTTTCCCACTGTCTTTGCGCCAATCAAAAACACATCCATGAAGGGTTTCAACCCGTTTATCAGCAACTCACTTGCTGATGCACTTCGCGTTCCAGTCAAAACATACACGCGGTTGTTTCGTAGCATTGATCCCACATTCTGAGATTTGCTTTTGAACCTTGTCAATAAAAATTCTGAACCAAATTTAGGATCATTCAAAATTTGAGTGGTGAGTGTGCTATTGTATTGCCGTTTAGCAAAAACCTTTGAGGCGTCAACTCCCTTACCAACCAAACTCGCTAGGTTGACAGTAGCTGTTTCCGCTCCTCCGCTATTAAAACGCAAATCCAAAACAAGGTCTGTGATACCTGCTGTCTTGAACCGCGCGAAGACAGCATCCATTTCATCATTGTATTGGGTGTTGCTAGCTGTAGGCCCGGTCGAAAATAAATTGTAAACGTAGTAGCCAATTTTTCGGCTATTCACAGTAATTACCTTATCCAGAAAATTTGGATTCTCTGCATACTCAATGGTCGTTAATGATACTGTCTTTGGCGTGCCTACCGTATTCGTAGAGAAGTTGTAGGGTCGATAAGTAATCGAATGAGGCTCACCAATTGCTTGAAGCAATGTTTGATAATTATCAACTGTAATCTGTGTATTGTTTATTTGGTCTATCACATCCCCGCGATTCAATCCTGCAATTTCAGCTGGAGATCCTTTCTTGATGTATAGAATCTGCGCCAAAACATTGTTATTTGTCGAGTTGGCGCGATAGAGAGCAAATTCATAACCTGCTTCTTTAGTGACTCCTTGCAAAGAATTAAGCAGCTCCTGATAGTTTTCCTGAATCCAGGAAAAACGATCATCTGGTTTCGTTAATAAAGACTCAAAAAAGAGGTCTGGGGATTGGGCCTTATTTGGCGAGGCTGGTATTCGATCTGTCCAGTAGTACGCTTCTTTCATATTACTCTGAATCCACGAGTTGACATAATCAAACTCGCCAAGCTTAACTTCTTCTTTGGTACATGAGGCCAGCAACCCTAGCGCAATAACCAGAGATGTACCGATGAAAAAAGGAAATATCTTTTTCATATCATTTTTTTCTTTTCCTAATTAGACTTACTGCGTTTTCAGTTTGTTGAACCCGAAGTGATACATCTTCATATCCCCTTTTTCGAATGACTAAAATGTCATAAAGTTTGAAGGCAGAAATAAAGAAAGTACCGCATTTCGTAGTTCTCGTTAATACTTTGCCGTCACTTGATATAACCTCTACGCCACTGATTTTGTTTCCCTTTGGGTTTGTAACGATGCCATATACAGGGATCTTTCCATCGCTGCTTACAAAATAGACGCCTCCTTTTCCTCTGGGGCCAACTAGTTCGATGGCTTGTCGACCTTTGATATAGTCTATTTTTTCAAATTCGGATAAGCGTAGTGTATCGCGAACAGGTTTGCCATTGATAAATATCACAGCACGGTTCTTTAAACGCACAGAATCGGTTTCTGATTGTGAGAAGCCCGCCATACTAATTCCAAAGAGAAAACCAATTAAAAGTCCAATCCGAAGCATCATGTTCATAACTCTAAAATTCATAAATTATTTTTATACCTTCCGTTATTTATCAAAAATCCTTTCTAATTTTTTTGACGATCTACTGTGGGAAACACTGACCTTGCTAATGATGAAATTAGAATTGCCTCTGCTCCCTGGAAACTAACAGGGAGTGGTTACATTCTTCTCTACCGATTTACAAAAGCCTTTGTTTCCGAACATGGTTTTCTGGCTGATTTTCAAAAAGAAAAACTCGTAAGTGGCTGGGGAGCAGTAATGCTCGTGGACTATCAAACTTCACCGGTTGGTCCCTATCAGGAATTGCTATTCATTCCAGGAATTTTCTCATTCAACAAGAAGAAAGTTTTTTCGATTTCGAAAATTTACGTCTCCACTCAAAATAGTGTAATCAATGGAATAGAAAACTGGGGCATTCCAAAAGAGTTAGCAGAATTTCAGTGGTCAAAAGAACGGACTAACGAACACATCGATATTAGGAAAAATGGTATCCCATTCTTCCAAGCGGATTTTATCAGAAAAAGCTTCTGCTTCCCTATTTCAACTGCTATACTTCCGCTCACGATCGTTCAGGCGAGCAACCGCGGTTTGTTGGAAACGAAACCTACGAGCAGCGGAATCGCCTACTTGACAAGTCTTCGAAATGTAAAAGTCAAAAGTGAATTTTTTCCTGACTTGTCAAAAGTCAAGCCTTTGCTTGCTATCCGAGTAGAGAACTTTAAAATGGAGTTTCCTTTACCAACTTTGGTATAGATTCAAAAAATGAAAATCTAGCAGACACAATGAATGGTGGACTCTTAGATATCGGCAAGGATTTTATAGGGCTTTTCTTCCCTAACTATTGTTTTGGTTGCAATCGATCGTTGGTAAAAGGAGAAGACACACTTTGTACGATCTGCCTGATTGATCTACCTAAAACGAATTACCACTTACTGATAGACAATCCAATAAAAGGTCGCCTAAATGGACGACTGCCAATTGACCATGCACTAGCCTATTTGAAATTCAGAAAATCGGGCATCGTACAGCATTTGCTGCATCAACTAAAATATAACAATCACCCTGAGGTTGGAGTGAAGCTCGGATTGACCTATGGAAGGGAACTGGAGCAGGTAGGGTTTCAAAATGAATTTGATGTTATTATTCCCATCCCATTGCATCCAACTCGATTGCGAAAAAGAGGATACAACCAGAGTGCAAAATTTGCAGAAGGACTTAGTCATTCCCTGAGGATTCCTTGGGCAGAAAGCATTTCTATTCGAAAAACAACAACAAGCACACAAACCAAAAAATCAAAGCAAGAGCGCTGGGAAAATGTGGAGGGAGCTTTCGGAATCCAATCTGCTGAAAAGATCGTTGGTCAACGAATTCTATTAGTGGATGATGTTGTAACAACTGGCGCGACACTGGAAGCTTGTGGTCAACATCTGATTAAAAATCGTTGTGGCTCACTGAGTATCGCCTGTATAGCCGAAGCACAATAAAAAACCCTCCGAGGGGAGGGTCTAATTTATAATTTCAAACAAGTTTATTCTAGTAGTTTGAGCCGGCATTAATCATTGCACAGCGAAATCCGATAGTAGCGGTTGCCGAATCTTGATCCAAGAATCTTCGCGTTCCAGGAGACATCCAGTACGCAACGTCTTTCCACGAACCTCCTTTGTACACCCTAGCCTTATCACTAACAAGAGATACAAAAGAATTAAGAGGATGCTGTTTCTCGTAGTATGTATTTTTTCCTGTTGCTCCATTAGCGCCAGTGGCTACAGAATCTTTTCTTACGTATTGTGGTTTAGTGTCTTTAACGTCATCCAAAAAGTCGTCTCTTCTTATGGGGTTCAAATCGTCAAAATCCTGATGGGATAGCGGGCGATACACATCCATTACCCACTCACTAACATTACCTGCCATATTGTATAATCCAAAATCATTTGGAACATAATCAAATACGTGGGATGTGATGAGAGCCCCATCATTTAACCTACCTGCTATACCAGCATAATCTCCACGTCCCCTTTTAAAGTTGGCCAAAAAAGTACCCATTGCTTTTCCATAGGGATTTCGCACTGCATGACCATCCCAAGGATACACCCGTTGGTGAGTCTGCATTTCCTCTAGCCATTGGGTTCCAATCATTGCTTGTGCGGCATATTCCCACTCCGCTTCAGTCGGTAGTCTGAAAGCTGGAACAGCATATCCCGATTCAATCGGCACTCTTCCAAGTTTTGCACCAGGGGCTGTTGGAGTCTGTCCAGCTTCTTCAGCAAGCCTTGCATTTACCTTGTCCGTTCGCCAAACTGCATAATTGTTTGCTTGGTTCCAATCCACCCCCACAACTGGGAAGAAACGGAAGCCAGGATACCTTAAATAATAATCAACGTAAGGATCATTGAAGGCAAGTTTCGACTTCCATACGTTTGTGTCAGGCAACGCTTCCCTATATGGTCGCCCAAAAGGCGCTTTTTGTGGATCCTTTTCTACTTCTCCTGAATCTAATTTCAAATAATACAAATACTCTAACCAGTGAATGTTGGCTACCTCCGTTATATCCATATAAAAAGAAGCCACCGACACTGTTCTTTCAACATTATCGCGTGTTGCCATTATATCTTCTTCAAAGGATCCCAAAACAGTTCGCCCCCCCTCAATAAAAACCATTTGTGGGCTTAAGTCTGGCTGGTTGTGATATGGCTCTGTTACAAATAGATTACTACCGTCATCTTTCTCACGCGTATACTTCAGCCCTGTGGTAGTACTCACTGTACCGGGGTCTCTAGAAGTGGGCAACCCCCCTCTCTTAAAGAAGCAGGAAGTGAACAAAAAAGAAAGCGCAACTACGAATAAAAGAGACTTAGAATACTTCATTTGCTTTACGTTATAGATCAAAGGAACCGCTAATATAAAGAGATAAACACATGTTTTCCAAAGCGTAGCATTTTTTTGATAAATCCTTAATAGAGGTGAATTTGTCCCCCGCTTCAACTAACGGGGACTCAAACAAAATATTGCAGAGCCAATTTGGGACAAAAAAGTCCTTTTTTGACAGCAATTGCGGAAAAAAGGTCAAATGAGCATTAGAATTGGACTGGCATGATCTTTCCTGCCCATACTTCAAAAAAATGATATGAGAAGCATTGAGGATTTTAAAGTAGCATCTTTTGAAAAAAAGTGTGACTTGGTGATTGCGGATTCAAGCTACATCATGTCCCGCAAACTAGCCGACACAAAGATCTATCTTTATCATACTGGAGAGTTCTTTATTGAAGTGTACTACTCTTCCAAGTATAAGAAAGTATTAATGATCAATGCCTTTGATGATATGGCAGGAATGGAACCCTATGCCGACAACGTTTCTTTAGAAGAACTTGCATTGTGACCTACTGTAATTGGCGACAATATGTCAATCGCGGCCTCTACGTTTGTAATTCCTTCAACCGTTAAAATGGGCTTACCTCCTGTCTCCTTTACTCTACACTTCTTTGGATGAGTCTGTACGAACGCCAAAATTCTTCCAAACACGTCTGATTTAAAATAATCGTCTTTGCCAGAAACGAAGTAGCCTCTGAGCTTATCATTCTTTAAACTAATTTTTTCGAAGCCCAACTCTTCGCCCATCCAACGTAAGCGAACAGTGTTTATCAATTGCTCCACCGCCATGGGTAGGGGGCCAAAACGATCGACCAAAGAACTAGAAAACTTCTTCAACTCTTCTTCATTCTTAATATTGTCCAACGATGAATAAAGTTGGAGACGCTCACTGGTATTGTTGATGTAGGTATCAGGGATAAGAATCTCTAAATCGGTTTCAATAATACAATCTTGAACAACCAGCTTCGCTTTGGCAGTTAACTCCTCTGCAAACAAATCTTTAAAAACCGTTTCTTTCAGTTCTTGAATAGCATCATCCAAAATCTTATGATAGGTGTCGAAACCCAGGTCGGTAATAAATCCGCTTTGTTCGCCACCTAGTAGATTACCTGCCCCACGAATATCCAAGTCCCGCATGGCCACCTTAAATCCGTCACCCAATTCAGAAAATTCTTCGAGTGCGGCCAATCTTTTACGCGAATCTGAGGATAAAACAGATGTGGGGGGTGTAAGCAAATAACAAAATGCCTTTTTATTTGATCGCCCAACCCGACCTCTCATCTGATGTAGATCACTTAAGCCAAATAGGTTTGCATGGTTAATAATGATAGTGTTGGCGTTTGGTATATCCAATCCTGATTCAATAATATTTGTTGACACCAGTACGTCATACTCGCCTTCAATGAACTTGAGCATTACTTTCTCAAGTTTGTCGCCATCCATTTGTCCGTGGGCAATGCCTATTCGCGAATCGGGCACCAATTTGAAAATGACATTGGCCACCTGATCGATATCGCTGATTCTATTGTGCACAAAAAAAACTTGTCCTCCTCTTCGCAACTCATAACTAACCGCATCGCGAATAGTTTCTTCGTTGTAGGTATGAAGTTCTGTCGTAACGGGCTGGCGATTGGGTGGCGCTGTGGCAATGATACTTAAGTCTCTTGCGCCCATCAATGAAAAATGCAATGTGCGAGGGATAGGTGTTGCCGTAAGCGTAAGTACATCAACGTTAACTTTCAATTCCTTAAGTCGGTCTTTCACTTTTACGCCAAATTTCTGCTCCTCGTCTATCACCAACAATCCCAGCTCCTTAAACTCTACATCTTTGCTTACCACACGATGCGTTCCAATAATAATGTTAACCGTGCCTTCTTTGACCTGCTTAATAATTTCTTTGATTTCTTTTTCGGTCTTGAATCGCGAGACATATTCGATCTTCACGGGGAAATTTGCCAGGCGTTCAGAAAAGGTCCGATAATGTTGCATGGCCAGAATAGTGGTGGGCACTAGCACCGCCACTTGTTTTCCCTCAGTCGCAGCTTTGAAAGCAGCCCGGATGGCCACTTCCGTTTTTCCGAAGCCAACATCACCACACACCAGGCGATCCATTGGGTGTGGTTGTTGCATGTCATGCTTCACATCTTCGGTGGCTTTGGCCTGATCTGGCGTATCTTGATAAATAAAGGATGACTCTAGCTCGGCCTGCAAAAAGCCATCTTCAGCATAGGCAAAACCGGGCGCTTGCTTTCGCTTGGCATAAAGCTCAATCAGTTCCTTGGCGATGTCTTTTACTTTCTTCTTTGCTTTTGCCTTTTTTCCTTCCCATTCACCGCTACCCAACTTGCTGATAGAGGGAGCCGCTCCCTCTTTGCCAGAATAATTTGAAATTTTGTGCAACGAATGTATGCTCACATACATCATGTCATCATCGCGAAACACCAGGCGTATCGCTTCCTGTTCTTTGCCGTTCACCTCCTTTTTTTCCAATCCGGCAAACTTGGCAATACCGTAATCAATATGAGTAACAAAGTCTCCGGGTTGTAGCGTCTGCAACTCGCGAAATGTAAGTGCCTTTGACTTTGAAAACTTTTCTTTGCTGCGGTAGCGATGGTAGCGTTCAAAAATTTGATGATCCGTATAGCAGACAATCTTTAAGGTTGGATCAACAAAGCCTTGCCGTAAGGAGAACTCCAGCGTTTGAAATCTCAACTCTGGGTGTATCTCTTCAAAAACTCCGTGCAAACGTTCTGCTTGCTTGGGTTGCTCAGCAGCAATAAAATTCACAAAGCTTTGCTGTTGATACTCCAATAAATTGGAAGCGAGAAGTTCAAAATTTTTGTTGAATGAGGGTTGGGCTGATGATTTTAACTCAAATGTCTTCTGTGGCTCAAAGAAATAACGAGAACCAAACTCAATCCTTCCAAACTTCTTGAACTGCTGCTGTAAACTTTCGTCTGTCTCAAACAACTGGCTTGGCTCCAGCACTACTTTTGTTTGGCCGCTTTCGCGCAGAATTTTATCAAAGTTTTGAGTGGCTTTTTCAAAACAGCGAGCGATAATGTCGGTGGTGAGCACCGCGTCTTTTATCCAGATTCGGGACGAGGATGAAATAAAGTCAAAAAAAGATTGGCGCTCTTCCTGTATCAGCCGCGTCTGTACGTTAGGCATCAAGCTGATTTTTTCCTGCACATCAACGGACAATTGAGAACCTGGATCAAAGCTTCTGATGCTATCCACCTCATTACCATATAACTCAATTCGGTAGGGGCGTTCGTTGGCAAACGAAAATACATCGATGATTCCCCCGCGCATAGCAAACTGACCCGCCTCGGCTACGAAATCTGTTTTCTCAAAGTCGTAGGTATGCAGGTACTCTTCCAAAAATTCGCGATCGAGCACCTCGCCTTTTTGAATCACAAATGTGTTAGACGCCAATGATTTTTTGTTGATCACTTTTTCAGATAGCGCCTCAGGATACGTAATGATAATGTTACCGTCCGGATGATTACTAAGCTGATTGAGTACTTCCGCACGCATTAACACGTTTGCATTCTCTACTTCATCATACTCGTAAGGACGTTTGTAGGACATCGGGAAGAGGAAAATCTCCTTTTCGCCAAGCAGGTTTTGAATATCATTCAAAAAAAAGGAAGCCTCTTCGCGGTCATGTAAAATCACAATGTGATTAGCTCTCACACTTTTGTGGACAGCTGCTACTAGAACAGCATCTAAACTCCCTTGAAGGCCTTTAACCTGAATAACGTTTGAGGTTGACGCACGAATCCCTTCGGCCAGGGTTTGAATATAACCATCCGCGCGATAGAGAGAAAGAAAATCAGATGCCTTCACAAAAAGAGGCGCAAATATAGAGAAGTTTGGTAACGAAAGGTTTGTTGAATGAGATTCAAACTGCTTTTGTTGCTATTTTTGGAAATGTTTTACATCAGAAACCTGCTACTGTTGTCCGCACTAAGTTGCTTTTTCGGCCTTATGGTCGGATTGATAAAACCGTGGATCATGCTTTGGTGGGAGGATACGCAAAATCGAAAAAAGGTAATTAAGCTGTATGGTACGTTGGGGCTACTCTTTTTGTTAGCATATTATCTGCTAGGGTTCATTTGATTCTTGTGGCAATCACAACAGATTTGCGTTTTTCTTCCGAAAATCCTATTACAAATTTTCCACCACCATCTTTCAGTTTCAATTTCTTTTTTAACTCTTGAGCGGACAATGGATAGTTGCGGGTAGCCACGTTTGCTTTGCCTTCCGGCAATAGCTCCTTCACCATTTGTAAGGTGGGATTTAACGCTTCTATCTTAAAAACACGGCCGGGAAAATCGGTGAACAAGTTTGGCGAGGTGTAAAGGTGTGTATTGGCTTGCAGCTTGCGAAGACCAAATTTCGCTGCAACAAGTTTGAATGCGCCCGATTTCAAGATGGATGCGTTTGGTTCGTACAAATAATCTAGGGGTAATGAAAAAACCACGGTCGCAGCCCTTTCTTCTACGGCAGTAAACACAAATCTCTCAACTACGGATCCTTCGTTTAAGAGGTTAATTGTTTCAATGAACGGCTCGCCCACGAAACCAAGCTTCTGCAAAAGCAATAACTCTTTGCATTCATTCTCAACCGAAACCACGACTACCTTAGCGACATGTTTTAACTCGCGAAGTGCTTGTTGAATATCGAGCAGCGGAGATGCTTTGGTTAAGATAAAATTTGAAAAGGTGAACAATGCATCTTGCAGAGCGGCAATGTTAGGTTGGCAATCGGCCAACTTAAATACCTTTTTTGATTCGCTTCTGCGAGAGGGGTCGATAAAAAATAGGTCAGCTCGTTTTGTATTGGCCTTCAAATACTCTTCTGCTGTTTGTCGCACATGCAAAATGGAGGCTCCCAATAGTCGGTGATTGTGTGCCGCTATCGCTGAAAGAGTTTCGTTTGGCTCAATATGAATGGCTTCTGAAAACAACTTCCCCAGAAAAAAAGTGTCGACACCAAAGCCACCCGTAAGGTCAACCAATAAATTAGAATGAACCAATTCAGATTGTATCAACTCTGCCTTAAACTTCGCAGTCGCCTCCGAAGAACTCTGTTCCAGATTGGCAGAAGGTGGGTATACTATAGATGTTGTCAAGTACCAGGATGGAAATTTCAATTTTGCTTTCCGTCTGCCTATAATTTGTATGGCGAATTCAGAAGATGAGATGCCTAAAATTTCTTTTTTTGCGAGCAACAATTTCTTCTCATCAATGCTTTCGTTTGCGCTGAGGTATTCTTGTACCTCAGGAGTAGATATTAGAAGCAGTTCGCTTGATCGCATGAAAGCAAAGTTGCAAATTCGCGCGCGTTTAATTTAGAAAATGAAGAAATCTCCTCTCTTTGTTCTTTTCGTCACCATTTTTATTGACATGCTCGGATTCGGGATTATCATCCCTATCCTACCCATCTTCACAAAAGAATTAGGCGCACAAGACTATCAGGTTGGGCTGATCGCTATGATATTCCCCATCATGAATTTTCTGTTTGCTCCGTTTTGGGGAACGCTCAGTGACCGACACGGAAGACGACCCATCATGTTACTCAGCATTTTCATTACTGGCATAGCCTATTTTGTCTTTGCCCAGGCCAATGTTCTACTCATTTTGTTTTTGTCGCGCATGCTTTCTGGTATTGGGTCGGCTAACATCTCGGTTGCACAAGCCTACATTACAGATGTTACGTCACCGGAAGAGAGAACAAAGTCACTAGGCTTTCTGGGGGCTGCTTTTGGTATCGGCTTTATCATTGGCCCATCACTAGGTGGATTTCTGAAAAGCGTCTCCTCGCCAGGTACCGTGGATTGGGTAGGTTATGTAGCTTCTGCTATGTGCTTTGTTAATTTGATAATGGCTTACTTCCTGCTTCCGGAATCACTTAATGAAAAAAAGAAAAATTTACCATTCAACTTTAAAGTAGTAACAGGCATAATCACTGAATTAAAAAAACCGCTGGTCAGTCATTTACTTTGGATCAACTTTATTTTTATCACAGCGTTTATGCTGATGCAAATTGCCAGCTCGCTGATGTGGAAAGAAGTAAACGGGCTAAATGAAAAAGAAATTGGCTACGTGTTTGGCTTTGTTGGAGTGGCCACTGCTGTTGTGCAGGGACTATTGGTAGGCAGGATGGTTAAATGGTTTGGTGAAGCAAAACTGATCTACTACGGAATTTTTTTTATGGCAATTGGGCTGGTCATACTGCCCATTACAGGCAATCAATTCTTTATGCCTTTTGAATTTGTGGGGCTTGCCTTGATTGCCCTTGCTAATGGATGTCTTACTCCTGGCATTACCTCCTTGCTATCAAAATTTGCAAACCCGAAAGAAGTAGGTCAAGTGCTTGGTGTAAATCAGTCTTTTGGTTCTGTCGCACGGGCAGCGGGAATGGGACTAAGCGGCTTTCTGTACAGCTTCAACTTCCATATACCTTTTTTAGTAGGTGCCCTGATGATGCTGACTTCATTGTTCTTCATTACCACTTTCGAGCGAAAAAATTCATCATCGCAAGGTTAAGATCACTGCTTTCCGAAAAGTTCTTTAAAGACCTCCGTCAGCTTGCCGAAAGATTTCACTTCAATTTTCGATTTTTTCGTGTCAATGGATTTTTGACTGTATTTTGAAATATAGATTTGTTCGAAACCCAACTTCTCAGCTTCAGAAATTCGCTGGTCTATTCTATTAACAGCTCTTAGTTCTCCACCCAACCCAATCTCCGCAGCAAAACAGATTTTGTCTGACACGGGAATCTCTTCCATCGATGAAATAACTGAAATACAAATGGCTAAGTCAATGGCCGGATCTTCCACGCTAATTCCACCTGCCATATTTAAGAATACGTCTTGAGTGCCAAGGCGAAAGCCACATCGCTTTTCCAAAACGGCCAATAGCATATTCAATCTCTTCTGATCAAAGCCTGTGGGCGTACGTTGTGGCGTTCCATACGATGCCGGACTGACGAGCGATTGTATTTCAATCAACAACGGTCTGTTGCCCTCGATCGTTGCGCCAATTGTAGCCCCCGTCAGATTACCATCTTTCTGTGAGATCAATATCTCCGAAGGATTGGAAACTTCGCGCAAGCCATTGCCCAACATTTCATAAATGCCAATTTCAGAGGTCGAGCCGAATCGGTTTTTAGTTGTTCTCAAAATCCGGTAGGCCAAATGCCGATCGCCCTCAAACTGCAAAACGGTGTCAACCATATGCTCTAACACTTTTGGTCCGGCCAACATTCCGTCTTTGGTAATATGTCCGACTAAAAAAACGGGTGTGTTGGTTTCCTTTGCAAACTTCATCAGCTCGGCAGTACACTGTCGAACTTGTCCCACGCTTCCCGCTACTGAATCCAACTGATGCGAATGCAACGTTTGAATAGAGTCGATGATTAATAACTGGGGCTGAATGGTTTCAATTGCTTGAAAAATGTTCCGTGTATTTGTTTCGGTTAGAACAAAGAAATTTTCATTCACGGTTTTCGTCAGATCACTCAATCGCTCAGCTCTCATCTTTATTTGCTGATCACTTTCCTCCCCCGATACATAAAGAACACGGAGCTTTTTTAGCGCTAGTCCAACTTGCAGCATCAATGTTGATTTTCCAATACCCGGTTCACCTCCAATTAAAACCAGGGAACCATATACGATGCCTCCACCCAATACCCGATTTAGCTCGAGGTCAGATGAGCTAATTCGAATCTCTTTGGTGGATTCTATCTCACTTAGTGTTTTTGGCTTTTCTTGCCTTGTCTTTCCTGGCTCAGGCCGCCATTCATTTTTTGTGAGTTCTTCTTTATTGACAATCTCTTCTACAAAAGAATTCCAGGAATTGCATGAGGGGCACTTACCCAACCACTTGGCAGATTCATAACCACAGCTTTGACAGAAGAAAGATGTTTTGGATTTGGCCAATGAATTATTTTTTAATGAGAACTAAATCTGTTTGTCTTATCTGAACTATCCGAGCAAAGAGCTCCTTTAAATACGGGTATTCTTGGGCCTCATAAATTGCTTTTGATAAGCTCAACGTATAAGTAATATTCAACTTGTTGCCAATATTACCACAACTAAATGTAAAACGGCCTCCTTTGTTTGGCAAAGCCATCGCAACATCTTTTGGCATTTCGTCCAACGTAAAACCGGGCGGGTATTCGACAACAACCAAAACGGTCTCTTCTTGTGGCGTACCAAAGTCAACGGGAAAATTTCGTTCCTTTAATTTGAAAGGATTGGTCGTCCATCGACCAACAACAAATGGATTGAAATAGACTCGATTGACATTGGCGAGATCATCTCTGTTAAATTCTATCTCCATCGTTTCGGTCAGTGGCTTTTCATGTTCGCCAAGATACTCTATACTCATATTTCGTACAGTCTGTAAAGACCACTCTCTTTCCAACGAAGCAGAATAATTTTCTACTTTACCAAATGATTGAATTTGCCTCCTTTTTTCAAGTGCCTTGTAATCATAAGAAATAACGCGCATTGTTCCGGCCAATGTCCCATCTTCTCTTAGGCTAATGTTGAGCGAAGTGACACTTTTCTCCTTCGCCTTAGATATTAATTGTACTTCTCTCGAATCCTTCTTTGCCAACAATCTACCGGTACCATTGAGACATCGCTCAGGCAACAGCCCAAATCCTGCAAGAGGTTCTGTGGCATCGAGTAGGTAGACTTGCTCACCTATCTGAAGTTGAACAATGACATAATTGAATTCGCTTAAAACGGGGTAAAGTGAATTGGGAAGCCCATTGGAACGCGTAGAAAGTATTACCGGATTCGCATCCAATTTGGCAAGTTGGAGCGCTCCCAACAGGGAAAGGTTGATGTCGCCAACATTGCCCTTGCTGTTTTCGAGGGCGAATTTCACACCCTTATCAGCATATTTCCCGTCATATTCATTCCATGTATAATGTCTCTTCACCCAATTGAAAATTAGTTTTGCTTTTTGCAATGGATCATCCGTGCCATTTGTTATTTCCTTGACCTTATCGTCTAAAATGTTTCTCGCTTTCTTGATTTGGTTTCCAAAGTCCTGATGTTCAAACAGCTCTTGCTCAACATCTTTCCATTCTTTAGTAACCTTGTCATGGCGACCGTCAAAATACCTGATTTCTGAAAGCTCAAAATTTATCTGCGAAAGAAAGTTGCTTTTGGCGGTCATAAACTCTTCTTCGCGAAAGGCGGGAATATCCTTCATCTCAAAACGCAAAAGGCTACAGTCGGCTTTAGCTCCTCCTATTGAGAAGCAGTCTCTGATCACTTTTGTTTCGTTAGTACTTAGTTTTAGATAACCCCTCAATGAGGCGTTGTAGACATAGTTCGCAGGTATCAACGCCCGAAATTCAGACCTGAGCTTCGGAGTGTCCGCTTGAAACTCCCAAGGATATAGAACCAAAATAAAGGGGCTGCTGAAGATATACTTTACTTCTACAATAGCTCCGACTGTTACATTGGGGAGGGTAAAGCTAACTTTCGTATAATTTCGATTCTCCTCGCGGAAAACGCTTTTTTTGTCAAGGTCGAATCTCTTTATTGTGCCCGATGACAAGACGTGAGTTGCCCCCTCAACAGCTATTAATTTTTCAAAATCATTTTCATTTTTTCTCAGCGTAAACGTAAAGTTGCCGTATCGAACACCGTCTAATTTCAGAATCTTTATCTTCTGATGAAATTCGACTATCATATTCCCTGTACTCTCATTAAAATAAACTTCGCCAAACTCGTCCAGAACGAGTGCTGTTGCCAATGAATCACCTGCATAATTGGTCATTGCCAATTCCTTGCTAGAAACTGCTCCAAAAGGGAATCCATTCCCCTGAGCAAAACAAGAATAGATGGTTAGTTGTAAAAGTGCGAGTAAGAGGAGAAACCTAATATTCATTTTTAGCCGTGGGCGATTTTCGGTATTGACATTCAGACACCTCAATTAGAAAACCTTCTCGTCAAAAATAATTACATTATTTAGAAAAATACGGGGAAAACCACGTTGCTTTTAGAAATAATTTGTTAGACTTTTGGCCAAACCTATTTCTATCAACATGAGATTAATTACTCTCTTCCTTTTATTGTCCTCATTTGTGTGCTTTGGACAAAAGCCACCCATTAAGTTTGGTAACATACCCATGGAAGATATGAAGATGACGGTCTATGACAAAGATTCTTCGGCTTCAGCGGTGGTCTTGGCAGATTATGGAGAATCTACGATTTCATACAATCAAACGGAAGGATTTCAACTCTTCTTTGAACGCATCAGGCGAATCAAGATTTTAACAAAGGATGGTTTAAAGTGGGCCGACTTTAGCATTCCGCTGTACCACGATGGAACAGCTGATGAAAAAGTTACTTCATTAAAAGCCGTAACCTACAATTTAGAAAATGGAAAAATAGTGGAGAGCAAAGCAAAGGGCGAAGCTATCATCAAAGAAAAATATGACGACAACCTTAACTTTACAAAAATAAGTCTGCCCAATGTAAAGGTGGGTTCAGTAATTGAAATCTCATATAAGGTTACTTCCGATTTCCTTTTCAACTTTCAGGATTGGGAGTTTCAAGATGAAATACCAACACTATGGAGTGAGTACCGGGTACATATTCCCGAATACTACAATTATCAAAAGTATATGCAGGGCTACATAGCCATTGCGATAAACGAATCGGAAACAAATCCAAAGGCCATTTTGATTAACAGTAAGGAAAGATCTGATGGCCCAACAGGAGGAACAAAATTTGACCAAGATAAAATTGATTACACGGAAAACAGCAACCGATGGGTTGCCCAAAACGTGCCTGCGTTTAAAGAAGAACCTCACATGACTTCAAAAACTGATTTCATTTCAAAAATCAATTTCGAGCTTTCATCCACACGATCCCCAAATGGAAGTTTTAAAAACTACATGGGTAGTTGGGAAGATATTAATATTTCTTATTGGAAGCGGTACGAACCGGAAATCACGGGAAACAATTTTCTAAAAAAACAGGTAGAGGAAATTACAGCCGGCAAGATTACCTCTGAAGAAAAGGCCGCGGCAATATTTCAATTTGTTCGTCAAAATTTTGTGTGGGACGGTTATAAAAGGCGCTATTTATCAAGCGATCTAAAAGCTGTATTTGAAAAGAAGAAAGGGAATTCGGCAGACATCAATTTGCTACTTGCCTCGATGTTGGAAAAAGCTGAGGTGCCGGTATCTCCTGTCCTAGTTAGCACACGAGATCACGGATTTATTCGTGAAAGCATACCTGTTTCCAGTCAATTTAATTACCTTATCTGCTCTGTGAAAATCGGTGAGAAAACTATCTTGTTAGACGCTACGGAAAAACTACTACCAGTCGGTATGCTACCCGAGAGATGTTTGAACGACAGGGGGCTTGTTGTCTCTGGCGAATCGCCTCAATGGGTTAACTTACAATCACAGACTAAATCACGCATGGTAATAAGCGCAGATCTGAAGTTAACAGATGCTGCAAATTTGGATGGTAATCTTAATGTGGAATCAACCGGCTATTTCTCGTCAGCCGCACGCAAATCGTTTCTGGCAAAAGGTGAAGCTGAATACATTAAAGAATTTGTAGGAACAAAAAGCTGGCAATTGGCTAAGAGCAATTTCGAAAATGCAAAAGAAATTCAGCTTCCCTTCAAAGAAAAACATGGTCTTACAATTAGTGAGCACATCACTACGGCCGGTAATACGTTTTACTTTAGCCCTTTTGTCATAGAGCGCGAATTGGAGAATCCGTTTAAAGTTGAGAAGAGAGAATACCCAGTGGATTTTGGTTCTCCCTTCGATAAATTATACATGGTGAAAATCACTGTGCCTGCCGATTATCAGGTTGACGAACTTCCAAAAAACAAAATCCTAGCGCTTCCAGGCAATAGTTGCAAATATCTTTTCAATGCTACTCAGGTTGGAAATATGATTAGCATCACCAGTAGCTTAAGCTTTAATAAATCGATTTTCAACCAGGAAGAATATCCCGCTCTTCGAGATTTTTACGGACAGGTGGTAGCCAAACAAGTGGAGCAAATTGTTTTGAAGAAAAAATAATAGTATGAAAGCTGTTTTTCTTGTTGCCTTGTCGCTGACAAGCATTTTCGTTATCGGAAAGGATGAAAAGTATCCCGTTAAAGACATCCCATTGGAGCTAATGGAAAATGTGAATGTGGTGCTTCGTGAAGATCACATGAGGTACACTATTTTGGCAAAGGACAAAGGCGTGTTTTATGCACATCTTGTAGTTACCATTTTAAACGAGAAGGGAAATAGTTATGCATCACAAGATCTGGGTTACGACAAATTGACAAAGATTCTTCAATTCGAGGGGCATGTGTATGACGCCACTGGAAAGCAGATCAAACGACTAAAAAATTCGGAGATTAATGACCGCGCGGCTTTTGATGGGTTCAGCCTATTCAGCGATGATCGGATCAAGGAGGCAGATTTAACTCAAACCTCTTATCCCTATACGGTAGAGTTTGAATATGAAATTGAATATCGTTTTCTTTATTTCATTCCAGGCAGTGTATTTGGTGGGCAAAAAAGATCTACACAAAACGCATCCTACCAACTCGTCTTTCCGCCTGCATTAGCACCACATTACAAGTCAATCAATCTTGATGTGCTTCCAAAAAAAGAAATCTTACCTACGGGTCTTCATTCAATAACTTGGCATTTGAATAACCTAAAACCCACTATTGCTGAGGCATACCGGGGTGAAAGCGATCTCCCTCGGATCATGGCAGCTCCTACAGCGTTTGAGTATGATGGTTATGCTGGCGAGATGAACTCTTGGGAGAATTATGGTAAATGGAATTTGCTTTTAAATAAGGACAGAGGATCATTACCCGAAGCCACCAAACAAAAGATCAAAAACTTAACCAGTAGTGCAAAAACCCTGGAGGACAAAACGAAATTAGTTTATGAATATGTTCAAAACAAAACCCGTTATGTAAGTATTCAATTGGGTATTGGGGGTCTGCAACCTTTTGCCGCTACAACGGTTGACGAAGTTGGATATGGCGACTGCAAGGCCCTATCTAACTATACTGTTGCTTTATTGAAAGAAATTGGCGTTAAGTCATACTATACGATTATCAATGCTGGTTCGGATGCTGCAGAGGTAAAAAAGGACTTCCCTAGTCACCAGTTCAACCACGTAATCGTTTCCGTGCCAAATGGAAAAGATACCTTGTGGCTGGAATGTACCAGTCAGACAAATCCATTTGGGTATCAGGGTAAGTTCACGAGCGATCGCTGGGCGTTGCTCATCACCGAGGAGGGAGGTAAATTAGTACGTACCCCTAAGTTAAAAACCGAACAGAATACACAAACACAGAAAGCAGAAGTGACTATTGACAAAACCGGAAATGCCAAGGCAAACGTAACAACTGCTTACTCCGGTCTACAGTATGAAAATGGCAGCCTCCACTTTTGGATCGCGGGCCAAGCTGATGAACAGCGCAAGTGGCTTGAAGAAAATATTGATATTCCGAATTTTGAATTAGGTGCTTTTTCGTTTAAAAATGTTAAAGATAAAATCCCCACGGCTATTGTAAACGTTGAACTCACATTGAATCGACTTGCTTCCGTCAGTGGGAAAAGAATCTTTATTACTCCTAATTTAATGAATCGTTCCACCGGTCTACCGCCTAAAAATGAGAACAGAAAAAATCCAATCGTTTTAAAAAGCTCATATGTAGATGTGGATAGCATAACGTATTTTGTCCCGGAAGAAATCTATCCGGAGTTTGTTCCCCCTGCCGTGAAAATAGATAGTCGGTTTGGTGAGTACGAATCTTCGACTACTTTTAGCCAGGGTAAGTTGTTGTACGTGCGGAGGTTGAAAGTCAAACCGGGTGAGTTCCCAGCGTCTTCGTATGGTGAGTTTGTTGACTTCTACAAAAATTTAAACAAAGCTGACAACGCTAAGCTGGTTTTCCTCAGCAAAACCTAATGTCACTTAAAAGGCGAATCCGGTTCTTTCGCCATGGTTTTGTAAACAATTTTGTCCATAAAGCCGGGGGCAAATTTATTTAGGAATACAGTTAGCTTTCCCTGATTCGTCAAAATGAGAATTTTTTGACGCCTAACGGTTGCTTTGTAAATTCGTTCGGCACATTCTTCCGCACTCATCATATCACTTTCATCTCTGGGCGATTCACCTTGTTCTTTACCCGAGCTATTTAAGGCACGCTTACGTGTGTTAGATGCTGTGAAACCTGGACATGCTGTCAATACGTGAACTCCTTGATATAACAATTCTGTGCGAAGCGTTTCTAAAAAACCAATTAGCGCAAACTTCGATGCAGAATATCCGCTTCGACCCGGCAAGCCGCGGTACCCGGCAATGGAAGAAATGCCTATGATTGATCCTTTATTTTTCAATATCTCGGGCAAGCAAGCTTGTGTAGCATATAGCACCCCGAAAAAATTAATTCCCATTACCGTCTTTATGACATTCAAATCCATATCCTGAAAAAGTGCCCGCATCGTGATGCCTGCGTTGTTAATCAAAATATCTATGCGCCCAAATACTCTCAACGCCTCTTCTGCCATTTTTTTGTTGTCACTTTCTACACTGACATCCGCTTGCAACCCCTGCACTTGAATGCCTTGCTGCTGCAGTACTGAAACTGTATTCTGTAATTCCGTGTTGTTCCTTCCGGTGATTAAAATTCGTGATCCGCTTCTGCCAAAAACTTCTGCCAATGCCTTGCCTATGCCCGAAGACCCACCTGTGATCACGACAACCTTATCCTTCATATTTCGTTTTTTCCAGAGCAAAAGTAACTAAACATACACTAATCTTAAGCCATGTTATTGCTTCGGGTGTTAGCGAAACTTCCCTTCTCAGTTCTCTATCTGCTTTCTGATTTTCTTTTCTTTGTCGGCTTTCGTATCATCAAATATCGCAGGGCTATAGTCTGGGATAATCTCAAAAATTCCTTTCCCAGCAAAGACCACGAAGAGTTGCGAGTCATTGAAAAGAACTTCTATGCAAACCTCTGCGACTATGCGGTTGAAACACTGAAACTATTATCTATTTCCAAGCACGAGTTATCGAGAAGAATGCCCTTTACCAACCCCGAAATCCTAAAGCCTTATGTCGATCGAAATCAATCAGTAATTTTGATGGCCTCCCATCAATTCAACTGGGAATGGCTAATGGTTTCTGGAAGCATCAACCTGCCCGTAAAACTGGATTTTATCTATCAAAGATTGAGTAGTTCTAACTTTGATCACTTAATGCTGATGTGCCGCAAACGCTTTGGCGCCTACCCCATCGAACGAAAACAAACAGCACGCGAGGCAATCAAAAGAAAAAACATCAGGCGAGGCATCGCCATAATAGCTGACCAATTTCCTAACCACGAGAAAAAACATTGGGTTCCTTTTTTGAATCAGGAGACTGCGTTCTTCCTCGGACTCGGCCAACTAACGGTGCTTACACAATGTCCTGCTTTTTTCGTTCGATCGAAAAAAATCAAGAGGGGCTACTATGAAGCAGAAATCATTCCTTTGTCCGTTCCACCATATGAAAAAGGTAGCCAAATGGTAGTTGATAAATATGCGGCCGTAACAGAGTCTTTTATCAAAGAACAACCCGACAATTGGCTATGGTCACACGCCCGTTGGAAACACAAACGCGAGGCTGATCAGCCGATAAGCACCTGAGCAAGTTTTCTCATTTCGCTTTCACTATTGTACACGTTTGGAGAAACACGGATGGCATCGCCCCGAAAAGAAACGGAGATGTTATTCTTTTGTAATCTGATTTTCAGTCTTTCTCGATCAATCGCCTCTGGCAGCCGAACTCCAAACAGATGATTCGCTCGATTTTTTTCTTCCTCAATCCAAAAGCCATTTTCTCGAAGTTCTGCAATGGCACCGCTGGCTATTTTGGAACAGTACTGCTGAATATTTTTGGGTTTCCACGCGTTGATTTGCTTCAATGCTGCCAGTAGCATAGGTACTAAAATGAAGTTGCTATGTTCACCCACTTCATAACGAAGTGCCCCTGGCTGATACTCATTTTGATAATTTACTAAAGCAGCAAAATTTTCACTGTGTAGGCGGTTGATCCAGTTTTCTTCGATTGGTTTACCTCCATCAAAATAAGGACCGTAATAGGCCAACCCCAGTGAATATGGCCCCATCAACCATTTGTATCCTCCACAAATGAGAGCATCGGGTTGAATTTGTTCAACATCAAAGGGAAGAGCACCTACCGATTGAGTGCCGTCAATAACCAATAAAGAGCCCACTTCTCTTGTTCTTTTTCTAATCTCCGCGAGCTGAAAGAGCGTGCCGTCCGCCCAGTGCACATGGCCTAGTGCGACCAGCTTTGTTTTGTTGTTAATCGACTGAAGAATACGTTCGTTCCAAATCTTCCCCCTACCGGCAAGATCTGATGGTGGAGAAATCACTTTTAGTACAGCCTTTTTTTCGGATGCTAATTTTTGCCAGGGATAATAGTTGCTCGGAAATTGTTCGGCCGCAACAATCATATTCTCGCCTTTGCCAATGATGAGGTTGGCTACCACATTGGCCATGCCGTATGAGACAGACGGGATAATTACGATTTGCTTTTTGTCAGGCGCATGGATCAGTTTCGCAAATTCAGCCCGCACTTTTTCGGTATCGCCAAAAAAATCGCTGGTTGAAATTGAAAATGGATTTCTTTTTCGCTTGATGCCTTCTATACCTGCCTTTTCCACACTCTTCAAAAGCGGACTCATGTAGGCGCAATTCAGATAGATGCTATTGGCAGGTAGTGAAAACTTTGAACGTTGGTTGGAAAGCATGTTAGTAGTTTTTGCGTGACAGACCCAGTGAATCACGTAAGCCAATAAACTCATTTTTATTCTTACTCCAATAATCTAACCTGATACTTTTTTCCAAAGCCGCTTTTGTGGTCACCTGCTTTCCGCGTTCAACAAAGTGTTCTTCCCAACCCATTATCGTATGGGGAAATTTTTCCAGATAGGTTATAACCAACGTCCGGTTGAGTAGTGGCATTTGAATCGAATACGAAACTTGATCATTTCTTTTCTCCGAGTTAATCATTGCTTTTTGTTCTTTCATAGGAGTATGCAGCAGGCGAGTGAAGAAAAATCCGGGAATAATAGTTACTTCTCCAAGTGGCAATCGCTCCGGATCGAGTCGGATCAGATTCCACAGTTCGTCTTCCAACCAAGTAGCTTTGAGGATTTCCGATTGGTCGCCCTCACTTTCAAAATAGGAATTGGACTGAATCTGATATTTCTTGTTTTTCAAATTCAACTGACCAAAAACCTGCCCACACCACTCCTGCGAACTAAATGTGGCCTTTAGCGTATGGGGAGAAACCTGCCGCTGGATGGGTGTAAACACCGATAACATCGTGGAATAGGGGTAAACGCCAGTTACAAAATTCTTTGTGAAGTTCATTTTCAAAACAGAAACCTTATCGCTTCCGGCACCTGACGGATCATCTAGTTTCACTTGTCTTTTTTGAGAAAAGTCTTCACTGACAAAAATAAGAACAGCACTTCCATCGCGATCCTCGCCATATCTCGACTGAGATAACCTATACGTATTTATTTCTGCCTGCCCATTGTACCAATACTTCTTGAACTCTTCCTTTTGGTAAGGGCGAGCGCTGGTATCCTGCACAGCGATTGGCTTTGTGCATGAAAAAGCAATGATGCAAAACAGAGGTAGTGGTAATCTTAACATAATAGTTGTGTTGCAAGTCCCATCGGAAACAATAGTCTTAAAAAGAAATCAAAAAAAATCTCACTCAATTGATCATCTGAATTTTATTGGGTTACCATCTTTGCCATCGGCCGATCAAACCAAAAGCATTTTTCTATGAAGGTGGCCTGCGAGCAGTACAAAGGAATCACATATATTCGAATTGCGGCATTACCCAAAAAACAAAAACAACAGTTTTGGGTTTCTTTCGACCAAGAAAAAATCATCAAGATTCTAAAAGGCGATACGTTGCTGAACGATTGCGTCTTGTACAACGACTATTCGGAATGGCTGAAGTCTGTTCTCAAAGAAGAGGTGAGCATGCCGTTGACGGAGTCGATAAATGTCGTTCGTCAGGTTGCTTAATGTTCGAAGGCTTGACGACACATTATCTAGCAAAAACGTGCCAATGATACAGCTCAGACGTAAAGTCGCATGCGGCTGACAGCCGAGTCGAAGAAGTAGTTGATTTCTATTTCTGTCCTGAATAAATTTTCAACTAATTTCGAAAAAAATGTAAAAAAATGAAGCCTTTTTTATTTCTTGTAGTTCTCGCGACCTATTTTATTGTTGATGCACAACCTATTAAAGGAGAGGCCTGGGTTGATGTGAAGAAAAAAGGAGCTGGCACACTTCAAGTTTTTTATAGTGATGATCCACTGATTAACGAAAAGGCAAAGGGGCAGCCAGAAGGATTGACGTTAGACGTATTATCGGACTTTGTAGAATATGTGAAAGTTAATCACAAGGTTGATCTCTCGCTCAAATTGGTTTATGTAAATGATATGAAGTCTATCTGGGAGCGAATGAAAATCTCAAGCGGAGGTGTGACCTGCGCAAATTTTGTGTTAATGACAAAAGAAAGAGCGAAATCATTTCAGTTTAGCCCTCCCCTCGGTTTTGTTTATGACGTATTAATAACGAACAGCGCCAAACAAGTTATTAAGGATGTAGACGATCTGAAGAAGACATTGAGTGACGCTCATGGCTATGGCGTAAGTGGTTCAGTGCAGTTAGAAAGGCTTCAAGAATTGAAAAAGAACCATTTACCGAACTTACAGATTGACATAGGCCCGAGCCATCCATATGATATTGAAAACATCGCCAAGGATCCCAAAGGAGTAGGTTTTACCAGCATCATTTTCTACCTTGAATTCGTGCGAAAAAAATTGCCCATCATTCACCACCCCTTATTAGAAGGCAAACCACAAGCCACCTATTTTGTTTTTCCTTTACAAAGCGAATGGAATAATGTTTTTACCGAATTTATCGAAGCCAATGGTGGTTATAATAAAAGCAAGAGATATTCAGATCTGCTTATAAAGTACGTTGGACCCGCTGGTCGCCAGCTCTTTAGAAAAGAACAGTAGTTTTTCTACGTTTAGCTTTCTTTCTTGTGAAATCAAGATTTTTTGTGGTTTTCTTGTATGCTTTTTTAAAAAAACTCAGGTAACCCCAATTTCTCAGGGAAGAAATGATGGGTTGTTTCCAAATCTTCAGAGTAAAATCAGGTTTCCTTTACCTGTGTAAATCGAGTTGTCAACATGGCGAAAATGACGTTTGTTAAAGTTACATGAAAGTGTTTAGCTATTCATTTCTATTCTACTGAAAACTAGGTTGTTAGCGTGAGGCAACTTAAAGCATCCTACTTAGTTGTCCACAAAGAAGTGATTAACCAATATGTATTTAATTATTTGATAATCAATGTATTATACGTTAACATGCCTGTAATGTGGATAGAACATCGATTTTGTGGAATTCTTTTTTGATTGAATTTCTTGTATTTAACCAACTATTTGTAATAAACCGATTATGTTGAAAAATTAGACAAAACTTACATGCTAAAAGAACGTACTAAACAGCTATTGTGCTTTAAATTTGCTGCGCCAGTCCACCACTTTCATGAGACCATTGATCTTCTTTTTCCTGCTTTGTTCAAGCTCCGTTTTTAGCCAGTCGGTTGAGTCGGTGAAATTGGTCGATCTGCAAAAAATTATTCATGGTGCTGGCGATCGTGTTCTGGTGATCAACTTTTGGGCTACGTGGTGTGCGCCTTGTATCAAAGAGATTCCCTATTTTGAAAAGCTCAATACTGACGACAAAAATGCAGAGGTGATTTTAGTGAGCATGGATCACGACCTGGATCCGAATACTGACAAAGTCAATAGATTTGTAACCCGAAAGAAAATAAAATCGCGAGTTTTAGTGTTAACTGAGAGTGATCCCAATTCGTGGATTGATAAGATTGACAAACGCTGGTCGGGCGCCTTGCCGGCAACACTTGTTGTAAATAGTAAAACAGGCAAACGAGAATTTATTCAGGGCGAACTAGGAGAAGGCGAATTGGAAAAATTAATTGCTAAAGTGAAAAACCAATAATTAAACAATAGACAGATTATGAAAACAACTTTTTTAATAATGCTCTTTGCGCTGCTTTGGGCAGGCTCACCTGCGAAGGAAGGTTATGAAATCGGTGACACCGCTGCTGATTTTAAGCTTAAAAACGTAGATGGTAAAATGGTTTCGCTGGCGGATTTTAAAGATGCGAAAGGATTTATTGTTGTGTTTGACTGCAACACGTGCCCTTACTCAAAAGCATATAACGAACGAATCATTGCTTTAAATAAGAAATACGCTTCTCTTGGCTTCCCGGTTATCGCCATCAATCCAAATGATCCGGCTCAATCGAGAGGTGACTCGTTTGATGAAATGGTAAAAGTGGCAAAAAAGAAAGGTTATGACTTTCCTTACCTGGTGGACGAATCTCAATCTGTTGCAAAATCATTTGGAGCAACCAATACTCCGCATGCTTTTGTGCTTACAAAAGAATTGAAGGTAGCCTACATTGGTGCCATTGACGACAACGCGCGTAAACCACAGGAAGCAACTAAACATTATG
This sequence comes from Flammeovirgaceae bacterium, assembly GCA_021299455.1. Lineage (GTDB taxonomy): Bacteria > Bacteroidota > Bacteroidia > Cytophagales > Cyclobacteriaceae > ELB16-189. The sequence continues at coordinate 29,042 of JAJTGQ010000012.1, forward strand.
TTGAAGATGCAGTAAATGCGCTGTTGGCTGGAAAACCTGTTACTACAACAAAAGTAAAAGCGATTGGCTGCGGGATTAAATGGAAGAACGCTTAAAAAAATAAACATTCGAAAAAAGAAGAGCCTGCAAAAATACAGGCTCCTTTTTTGTTAGATAAGCAGTTATAGCCAATCCAATTGAGTTACTGTCTTCTCCATTACTAGTTCGCCTGTGTGTTTTGTCTGCTTTGGTTCAACCAGCATAATATGAACATCCTCCCCATTTGTCCGCGGTCGATGCTCCACACCTTTGGGTACCAATAGAATTTCTGCCGTTTTTACTTCCACTGTTTTATCACGAAAGTCCATGATGAGAGTACCCTTGTAAATGATAAACAGCTCATCCTCGTGGTCATGCTTATGCCATACAAATTCATCTTTTACCTTGGCAAGCTTCAAGTAGTTCTCGTTCAGCTCTCCAATAAGATACGGATGCCAGTATTCCTTGATTGCTGCGAACTTTTCTTCAATATTAATGGGGCTCATCTTTCAGACTACTTGCTGATGTAAAGTTTTTCGTAGTACTCCTCGAGCATACGCTTAACTGCAAATTGTTCTTTTGTGCTAAGTATGCTCTGCTTCATCATTTCTACCCATTTCTTCTGATTCGTATAGTAACACGGAACAACTTCCTGTAGCAAGACTTTGTAAAAAGCTTTTTGGTCGTGGGCGTCTAATTTTTCTTCTTTCTTGTTTTCGTAACCATCACCAATTTGCCAGCCGTTGACTCCATGCTGGCAAGCTTCCGGCCACCACCCGTCCAAAATGCTTAGGTTAAGCACTCCATTCATGGCGGCTTTCATGCCTGATGTGCCACTGGCTTCCTGTGGTCTTCGAGGATTATTGAGCCATACATCACTGCCACGCACTAGCATCGAACCGATCGTCATGTCGTAGTTCTCCAAGAATACCACAGAGTTGGGGTACTCTTTCGTAAGTGCAACAATATTTTCTACAATTTCCTTCCCACGGTCGTCCTGCGGATGAGCTTTTCCCGAAAATATAATCTGGAGTTTTCCACTGCGAAACAATCCATCAATCTTAGGACGATCCGTAAAAATAAAATCACTGCGTTTATAAGGCACGGCTCGTCTAGAGAATCCTATGAGCAGTGAGTCTTCCTTTAATTGAACGCCTGTGCGCTCCTTAACAAAGTCAAGAAGCTTTTTCTTATTTGCCGAGTGAGCTGTCCTCAAATCGCCTCCTCTCTCCGCGGTTTCGATCATTCTGGAGTCAACCCATGTGGGTAGATGTATGGCGTTGGTGATTCCAACAATCTCCGAACGATCCTTTACTTTGCTCCACATCTTGTTGGCAGTAACGGCATGCAATTGAGCAACGGCATTTGCTTTTCTCGAAAGCCGCAAAGCGCCTACCGTCATATTAAATGGCGAGCCTCCGAGTTGTTTCAATTGCTTTTTGGAAAAGCTTGCGTTATCCGCGCCCATGTACAAAAGCCGATCTATATAGTGAGATTCGTTTCCTTGTACTACTGGGGTGTGTGTCGTAAAAACGATTTCGTTTCGCGTTTTTTCAAACGCTTCGTCAAAAGTCTTACCATCTTCCAATTTCTCACGCATCAATTCAAATCCTGCAAAAAGCGCATGGCCCTCATTAAAATGGTACACATCCGTCTTAATGCCCAATGCCCTCAATGCTTTCACTCCACCGATGCCTAAAACCATTTCCTGTGCTATCCGCTCCTCGCCAAACCACCCATAGAGTTGTCCGGTTATCCAGGCATCTTCATTGCCGGGTACATCCGTATCCAACAAGTACAAAGGAACATTACCATGCGTGTCGTCTAGCCAAATCTTGCACTTTACTTCGCGCTTGCGGATAGTTACGGTAACCGTCACACCCGTGTCTTTCAGAAAATCATATTTATAAATGGGATATGTGTCTAGTACCCTTCCGTCCTTTGTGATTCGCTGATCGGTGTACCCTTGCTTCCACTTAATGCCAAGTCCAACCATAGGATATCCGTGATCTTTCGCCCCCTTCAGATAATCACCAGCCAGAATGCCCAAGCCGCCAGCATAAATTTTGAAGTCGCTGTGCATAGCATACTCCATACAGAAGTAAGCAACGCGGGGCAATTTTGATTTCTCGAGTGCCATAGTTTTCAACGTTTAATAAAAAATAGAATGCCGGTATAATCGTTACGGGTCGCGGTTAGTCCGCTGACGCCTAACAAATGTAGCTATTTAAAGAATCGCAAAAGATCTGTATTTGAAGTTGATCCGGAAAAAAATAGACAAGGTTATTCCACGTAAAGCACAAGTCCTTTGAGGTACTCGCCTTCCCGATGAAAGATAGAAACAGGATGGTCGGCCGGTTGCGACAGATGATGCAGAACCTTGATTTGTCGACCAGCTTGTATGGCCGCTGAGACAACGGTATCGTAAAACAATTGCCTATCCACTACCTGCGAGCAGGAAAAGGTGAACAATATTCCTCCCGATTTGATGATCCTCATCGCCTCTGCATTTAAGCGTTGGTAGCCTTTCATTGCCTGATGTTTGGCTTCTTTGTGTTTGGCAAAGGCGGGGGGATCTAAAATAATTAAATCGTAAAAATCCTTCTTGTCTTTAATAAATGTAAATGTGTCGGAGGAAACGCACTCGTTTTCTGTCGAGTCGAAACCATTCAGCTGTAGGTTCTTCCTGGTCATTTCCACAGCCTTCTCCGATGAATCTACCGAGTGAACCAAGGCAGCCAGGTTCTGTAAAGCATACACTGAAAAACCACCGGTATAACAAAACGTATTAAGCACCGTTTTTCCAACCGACATTTCTCCGAGGAGTTTTCTGTTCTCTCTTTGGTCTAGAAAAAAGCCCGTCTTCTGCCCCTCCTCCCAATCCACAAAAAATTTATTTCCGTGCTCTAGGATGGTATGTGGCAATGCAGCCATTCCATAGAGATACTCGTTCTCGGTTGTTGGCTTAAGAGTATTCTGACTTTTGTAATAAACAGCCGATAGCTGATCTTTTAGAACTTCTTGAAGTGCCACGCTGATGAGGTGTCTGTCGTTGTGCATCCCGGTAGAATGGGCTTGCATGACCGCTACTCCTTGATAAATATCTACGATGAGCCCTGACAGGCCATCCCCTTCACCATGCACCAGCCTATAAGCGTTGGTATTTTCATTTAGAACGCTTGTTCCAATTCGTTGTTGAAATGCAGCGGCTATTTTTGAACTATATAAATCAGTGCCGGGTGGTGTTTCTGAGAAAGAAAGCACCCGAACAGTGATCGTCCCTGTTTGGTAGTGTCCGAACCCAACTGTTTTCTTCGAAACATCTTTTACCTCAACCCAATCTCCTTCATTGGGCGTGCCTTCAACTGATTGAATGGCACCCGAAAAGATCCACGGATGAAATCTCTTCACAGAATGATCTCGTCCCTGCTTTAACCCCACTACTCCTTTAATTCTCATTCTATATTTTCAACAATTGCAGACTTGACAAAAAGTAAAGTTACTTAATATATTTGGGCGTGAATCAAAATTATAGCGACATGAGAATTCTATTGATGGCCGTATTGATAACGTTGGTCAGCTGTTCCAAGCAGCCTCCTCCAGCTGATACAACCATACAAGACAATCCCTCCAAAGAAGGGGTTATTCCTCCTGGCGGTGCTAGGGAAGAGTTTACCGATACGCCCGGATTGGTGAGAGTAACTTTTACTGATAATGGAGTGACCAAAACAGCAGATGGTACGTACTTGAATGGAAAAAAGCAAGGCACTTGGTCAGAGTATCATCCGAATGGCCTGCTAAAGAATTTAACCACCTACATAAACGGAGAAAAGGAGGGAATCTCCGTAGAGTTGAATAACAATGGCCAATTGACAAAACGTTGCTACTACCACAAGGGAGTTCGACATGGAGAGTATAAAGAATTTAACTACGCAAACTTGAAAGAAGAGCGGGTATATAGTTATGGAAAAATCGAAGGACAAGTAAAAATCTACTACGACAACACCAAACTGATGGAAGAAAGCCTTTACAAAAATGGCGTTCGTGATGGCGTGTCAAAGTGGTTTGACCAAGAAGGAAACCTAACCATCGAGTACGAGTACAAAAATGGTGAGCTGATAAAAAAATAGGACCGGTGACAACAATCTGAACTTTTTAATCCGGTTTTCGTTTTTAATATCACTGAACTGAAGCGGTTGATCTTGTGTTAGAAAATTGTTTAATTCTATCAAACTATTTTATCGGAGCGTTCGTCTTAACCACGCTCTTTTTGTAAACTATAAAAATTTATCTTTTTATGAAGCAATTTGCATCTCTGTTGGCAGCGGCTCTTCTAGGAAGTGTTGTTACCTTAAGTGCTTACCAGTGGTTCAATAAGAACCAACAACAACAAAACGTGAAAATTGAACATGTCAGTGGCGTACCTTCCGCACAGGTAGCCTATCGCATCAATGAAAAAGGCGAAGCGGTCGCTTTGGATTTTACCGGTACAGCTGAAAAGGTAACCAAGGCGGTTGTTCACATTCGATCCTCTCAAAACAGCAATTCGATCGCTCGCGAGCGCGATGCCAATGACCCTTTTCAATTCTTCTTCGGCCCAAACGGACCGATGGAAAGAGGCCCCAGTCAAAGTTCTGGATCAGGGGTTATCATTAACGCGGATGGATACATTGTGACGAATAACCATGTGGTAAAAGACGCAGACATTTTGGAGGTGACGTTCAATGACAATAAAACCTTAAAGGCTGAAGTTATTGGCACCGACCCTGACACAGACTTGGCGGTGATCAAAGTAAATCAGAAAGATCTGCCCTTTCTGTCTTTTGTGGACTCCGATAAATCAAGAGTGGGCGAGTGGGTACTTGCAGTCGGAAATCCGTTTAATTTGAATTCTACAGTAACTGCCGGAATCATAAGTGCCAAAGGAAGAAATATCAATATCATCAACTCAAACAATCCCGCAACGCGGAATGGCCAGCAACCCAATAGCGCCATTGAGTCTTTTATTCAGACAGATGCCGCCATTAACCCCGGTAACAGCGGTGGTGCACTTGTTAATTTGGATGGTGGATTACTTGGTATCAACACAGCCATTGCCAGCCCGACTGGGTCTTACTCAGGTTACGGCTTTGCAGTCCCGTCAAATATTGTAAGTAAAATTGTAGAGGACCTACTTGCTTTTGGAACGGTGCAGCGTGGATGGTTAGGTGTTGAAGTCAGAAGCATCGACAGTGACTTGGCAAAAGAAGAAAATCTTTCGTTGAACGAAGGTGCCTACATAAATGGCTTTGGCGATGCCGAAGACAGAAGTGCCGCAAAGGATGCAGGTATCAAGCCGGGAGATGTGATTGTAAAAATTGACGAAGCCCCCATTAAATCAAGCACTGCATTGATCGAATACATTGGAAGAAAACGACCAGGCGATAAAATTACCATGACGATTGATCGCAAAGGAAAAACCCTGGTGCTTCCGGTGACTTTGAAAAACAGAAAGGGAAATGTTGAAACGATTAAGCGTGAGACAAAAGATGCTATATCCTCACTGGGGGTTGATTTGGAAGATGTTGATTCGAAAGTATTGAGAAAACTTGATCTGGAGAATGGTGTACAGGTAAAATCATTGGAAAGAGGTAAGATTGAAAAGTATACTGACATGAGGGCAGGTTTTATTATTACACGTATTGATAACATTACCGTAAAGTCTGCCAAGGAAGCAATCAATATCTTGTCCAAGAAAAAAGTGGGAGATTTGATTACCTTCGAGGGTGTCTACCCGGATTACCCTCGTGAGTATATATATGCGTTAAGAATGTAAAACTAAACCCCTTATTGGATGAGAAGATTGTTTAAAAAAGGTGAGCGTGTTCGCAGCAAAATGGACGGTAAAGTGATGGAAGTTTTAAAGTACATCAAGTCAAATTGGATTCAAGTAAAATCCTTCGACCTCGAATCAAAAGAGGTACGAACGAAGAAAATAAAAGAAGACCAGCTGAGTAAAGCAGCCTAAGAAAAGCCCCACTTTTACGTGGGGTTTTTTTTTAGATGAAAATGGATGGGTTGATCTGTAACAATTCCATTACTTTTGAGTTCCTAAAAAAAAGAGATTATCAAAAAGTTTGAAATTCCAGCCTACTACCGGTCTTCCATCACAGGTCGAATAAAAGAGTTTCGTAGAGTAAAAGATCTACGCAAACAAGATTTTGAGCCTGCGGTTGTAGACTTCGGACCTATTGTGTTTTTAATACCTCGCCATTTTGGATTCTGCTATGGTGTAGAAAACGCAATTGAAATTAGCTATCGGGCACTCGAGGAAAACCACGGAAAAAACGTCTATCTTCTGAGCCAGATGATCCATAACCAAGAAGTAAACTCTGATCTGGAGAGTCGAGGAATCAAGTTCATTATGGATACGGATGGCACGCATTTCGTCCCCTGGGATAGCATTGGCAAAGACGATGTGGTGATTATTCCTGCATTCGGCACAACGCTTGAAATCGAAAAGTTGCTTCTGGACAAAGGAGTAGACGTTCAAAAGTACAATACCACTTGCCCATTTGTTGAAAAAGTTTGGAATAGGGCTGAGAAATTAGGCAGGGATCATTTTACTGTAATCATTCACGGAAAACCAAAACACGAAGAGACAAGAGCCACATTTTCGCATAGCGCGGGTAGGGGCCATTCTATCATCGTTCGTGACATGGACGATGCCATCGAACTAAGCAATTACCTGCTGGGAAGTAAAACATCCGCTGAATTTTATGAAACGTTTGCCGGAAAACACTCGGATGGTTTTTCTCCCGAGTTGCACTTGCAACGTGTGGGTGTGGTAAATCAAACCACGATGTTGGCCACTGAAACGCAGGGAATTGCTGACTTCTTTAAGCAGGTGATGATTAAAAAATATGGTGAAGCCGAAATCAAAAATCACTTTGCCGACACGCGGGATACACTTTGTTATGCCACCAACGATAACCAAGACTCAACTTATGAATTACTAAAGCAAGAGGCAGATTTCGCCATTGTTGTGGGTGGCTACAATAGTTCAAATACGTCCCATATCGTGGAGCTTTGCGAGCGAAATTTTCCCACTTTTTTTATCAATTCCGATAGAGAAATTAAATCAAAAGAGGAGATACAACATTTCAATTACCACCGAAAAGAACTGCTGACTACCTTTTCTTTCATACCCGAAAAACGTTCCCTCAAGGTAGTTCTTACAAGTGGCGCCTCTTGCCCTGATACAGTGGTGGACAAGGTGATGTTAAAACTAGTTAGCTATTTCAACGGTTCAAAAAGTGTAGAGGAAGTGCTCGCTTCGTTTTAGAATGCGAGTTTTTATTTTCGGTGTTTTCTTTCTCGCCTCATTATTGGCTCGTGCTCAACGCGGAGACACAATACGAAACTTACAGGAGGTAATTGTTCAGGCGTTCGCTTCTGAAAAGCCTTTGGAGCAAGTAGCTGCTTCGGTTGCTATCGTTAATGCAAAAGAGCTAAATCGTTTCAACAACACTTCGCTTCTGCCTGCGCTCAATGCCATCGCAGGTGTGCGCATGGAAGAACGCTCGCCTGGCAGTTTTCGGTTGGCCATTCGCGGGAGTTCGCTGCGTTCGCCATTTGGGGTGCGCAACGTTAAGTTTTATTGGAATGGATTGCCCCTGACAGATGGAGGTGGCAACACCTATTTGAATTTACTTGATTTCAATTCCGTCAGTCAAATCGAAGTCATTAAGGGGCCGAGCGGAAGTTTGTATGGTGCCGGCATGGGCGGTGTACTGTTGCTAAATTCTTCTGTGCCAACTAAGAACGAAATTCAACTTTCAGCAGTCGTTGGCAGCTATGGTTTGCAACGCTATCAGCTTCGAGCGACTGCGGCAGAAAGAAAAGTAAAAGCAACGATTCAATATGCCCATCAACAAGCAGATGGCTACCGCCAGCAAACGGCCATGAGGCGCGATGCATTGAATTTAGAATTACAAGTTCAGTTGGCCAGCAAAACGATTTTGCGATCGACTTCTTTCTACACCGACTTGTTTTACCAGACCCCGGGGGCATTGACAAAAGCCCAATACGACCAAGACCCGCGTCAAGCGCGATTGGCTACCGCTACGCTGCTGAGTGCCATTGACCAACAAGCTGCCATTTACAATCAGACTTTCTACTCGGGGGCTATGCTCGACCATCAGTGGAATAACAACTGGTCGACTACCGTTGGTTTTTTCGGGTCAGTCACTGATTTCAAAAATCCGGCCATAACCAATTACGAAAAGCGCAGGGAAAACAATTGGGGTGGAAGAATGGAAAATCAATTGTCGTTTAAATTGTCATCGGCAAAAGGCAAGTTAACGTTTGGTGGTGAGTTGCAGTTTTTCAATTCGCCCATCACGAACTACGATAACCTGCAGGGTGTAACGGGGAATCTTCAATTTAGCGATGAATTGAAATCTTCGCTGGCAACTGTATTCGCGCAAAGCGAATTTGACTTGCCTAATAATTTATATCTGACCGTTGGTGCTAGTGGCAATTTTATTTCCTATCAATTCAATCGCACCTCCACTATTCCGGCCATTCAACAAATCAGAAGTTTTGAACCTGTGTTGATTCCGCGAGTAGCCTTGCTGAAAAAATGGAGCGAGCGTCTTTTTACTTACGGAAGCATCAGCAAAGGTTTCTCTCCTCCTACATTGGCTGAAGTGCGGCCGTCCACCAATACCTACAACGATAGTTTGCGTGCCGAAACGGGCATCAATTACGAGCTCGGTGCACGCGGAACGTTAGTTAAAAATTTCTCTTTTGATGTTGTGCTCTTCTCACTACAACAAAACGAAACGATTGTGGTACAGCGCCAAATCAATGGATCAGATTTTTTTGTGAATGCCGGAGGTACATCGCAGTTGGGTGCCGAGGTGATGGTGAGCTATCTCAAAGAATTGAAAGGTTCTCCGCTTTCTTCTATAAAAATCTGGACGAGCTACACGCGAAATAATTTTCAATTCAATACCTATGTTAAAAATCAGCAAAACTACTCGCACAGAAATTTAACGGGTACCGCACCTGTAGTTTTGGTTTCTGGATTCGATTTAAAATCGAAAGTAGGTTTCTATCTCAACTCAACTTTTAATTATGTTGATACTATTCCGCTCAATGATGCCAACACTGATTTTGCGGCTTCCTATTATCTAATCGGAAGTCGATTGGGGTGGGCATCGACCGTTAAAAAAATGCCAATTGATATTTGGTTAGGTATCGATAATGCAACCGACCAAACCTATAGCTTGGGAAATGATTTGAATGCAACGGGTGGACGATACTACAATGCAGCTGCTAGAAGAAATTGGTATGTGGGATTTACATTTCGATTTCTTTGAACCTTAGTTACTGGCTGCATGCTTCAGGCCGCACGCTCCAAGCTTATTGTGGCTTGCAGCATGAAGCATGTAGCCCCAACTAAAGCCAATCATCGCCCACGAAGTATTTTGCTTCCAATCATCTCTGCATGCACTCGTGAGTTTTCAATAAACCATTTGTTCGTTTTTAAGCCTCCGCATACTACACCTGCGAGGTAAAGATTCGGTACGTTGCTTTCCATGGTTTCGGGGTTGTAAACAGGCGTATGAAATTCATCGTTTTTAAATTCGATACCTATCGACTTCATAAAATCAAAGGGTGGCTGGTAGCCCGTCATGGCCAATACAAAGTCATTCTCTAAAATTCTATTCCCGTCTGGCGTTTTGATTTCTACAGTAGTTGGTGTTATGGCCGTGATCTCGGAATTAAAAAATGCGTGTATTGAATTTTCCTTAATTCGATTTTCAATGTCGGGCTTGGCCCAATATTTTACATTTTCTCCGATGCTTGATTCGCGCACAACCATGGTTACTTCGGCACCTTTGCGCCACGTTTCTAGCGCGACATCAACAGCAGAATTTGCAGACCCAACCACCGCGATCTTCTGTCCAAAATAAGGATGCGGTTCGTCATAGTAATGTTTTACCTTCGGCAACTCTTCACCCGGCACGTTTAACAAAAAGGGAAGGTCATAGAAACCGAGAGCCAATACAATTGCCTTGGCTGAGTAGGAAGCTTTCGTTGTTTTGACTTGAAATAGTTCTGCTTCTTTCTGAACACTCTCTACTTTTTCATAAAGTCTTACATTCAGCTTCCAACTGGAACAAACCCTTCGATAGTATTCAAGTGCCTCGGGGCGGGTTGGCTTTGCGTTGTTGGAAATAAATGGAACACCCCCAATCTCTAGTTTTTCTGATGTTGAAAAAAAAGTCATGTTGCTGGGGTAATTATAAAGAGAGTTGACCAGACAACCCTTCTCAATAATTTGATAAGTGAGTCCTGCTTTTTTCGCCTCGATCCCACAAGCCAAGCCGATTGGGCCGGCACCGATAATTATCAAATCGTTTGATTCCATTCTGGGAAGTTTTTGAACAAGGTACTCAGTTAACAGTGTTTTGTTTTATCCCTCTTAGTTGGGATGGCTCTATCAAATCCCACAAGTTGCCATACAAATCAGCAAAGACCGCTACCCTGCCATAACTTTCCTGTGTTGGCTCACGAATAATTTTGATTTTTTGATCGATTAGATTCTGATAATCTCTATCGAAATGGTCAGTGTATAGAAAGAGAAAAACGCGTCTGCCTGTTTGGTTGCCAATATGTGCGCGCTGTTCATTCGTTGATGCTTTGGCCAGTAGCAACGCACATTCGGTTGATCCTTTTGGTGCCACGACAACCCATCTTTTTGTTTCACTCAGAATCGTATCCTCCAATAATAAAAAACCCAATTTCTTCGTGTAAAATTCGATCGCCTCATCATAGTCATCTACCACTAAAGCTATTCGAGCGATGTGCTGGCTCATATTAATTTTTCTATTTCGACAATGGCACTTTTATTCAGTTTTCCAAATACATGTGGAAACAATTCACCATTCGTTGCCAGTTCAAATTTCAAATCGGCCAGCAGGCCCGATGAATTGATATGTAACAGAAGTAAGTCCTTTTCATTGCTGTAGTATCGTTCCAACGTAGCTTTCACTTGTTCTTTGGTGGAACAATGAATAAATCCCTCTTCCTTCAAAGACTCTGTTGTGTAGTGGTCACTCGCTAACTGCGCCTTCCATGCGGCTAACGTTGTGATATGATATATCGTGTTGGGTTTTAAGTTCATTGCTTTTGTTACTTACCAAGACCCAAAATGGCACTCGTTCGTTGGCGAGTTTCTGTCAACAACTTTTCGTCTTTAGAGATGGCGAGCCCGAAAGACGGTACCATCTGTTTCAACTTCTTTCGCCATTGGTCGGAATGGCTTCTTTTTTTAAAACACCGCGACACGATGTCTAACATAACAGAGGCCGCAGTAGAAGCACCAGGCGATGCACCTAAGAGTGCCGCCACCGTTCCATCTGCAGAAACCACTAGTTCTGTACCAAACTCTAACACTCCACCTTTCTCTTTATCTTTCTTTATGACCTGAACGCGTTGTCCTGCCTCCAACAATTCCCAATCTTCCAGTTTGGTAAAAGGCACGTATTCACGCAAGGCTTGCAATCTCTGTTCTGGCGTCTGGCGCACTTGTTCGATAAGATATTTGGTCAATGGCATATTCTTCATACCCGCAAACATCATGGGAATAGCATTATCGAGACCGATAGATTTCGGTAGATCAAGCAATGATCCATTCTTCAAAAACTTAGTAGAAAATCCAGCAAATGGACCAAACAATAATTCCTTTTTTCCATTGATGATTCGCGTGTCAATATGTGGCACCGACATGGGTGGTGAACCAACGGTTGCTTTGCCATACACCTTTGCGTGATGCTTTTGTATTAATTCTTCATTGAGGCACTTCAACCACAATCCACCGACCGGGAATCCGCCATATCCATTTCGCTCTTCAATCTCCGCTCTTTTTAATAAATGAAGGGTGGCGCCACCTGCCCCGATAAAAACAAAATTGGTGTTAACCTTATTCTTCTTGCCGGAGCTAAGATCTTTTAGAAAAACATCCCAACCTCCCTTGCCATCCGGATCGAGATCAAGCGCCTCTACATTGTAATGGATGGTGACCCCAGGCATTGTACTTAGCTGATGAATAATTCCTCTGGTGAGCGATCCAAAATCTACATCCGTACCGATCTCCATCCGAGTAGCCGCCACGGGTTGCTTGGTGCTTCGACCACGCATTACCAGTGGTGCCCATTCCGACATCAGTTCGCGATCGTCAGTATAAATCATTTCCTTAAAAAGAGGATTGCCTTGTAGCAATTCGTACCTCTTTCTTAAGAAATCCACATTTGCTTGACCCCAAACAAGGCTCATGTGGGGCATGGGCGAAATAAATTCTTCGGGGCTAGGCAAATACTTTTTTTCTACCAGGTACGACCAGAATTCTTTCGATACTTCAAATGACTCAGATATTTTAACTGCCTTCGAAATGTCTATCGAACCATCCACTTTTTGTGGCGTGTAATTCAGCTCGCAATAGGCGGCATGGCCAGTACCGGCATTGTGCCATGCATCAGAACTTTCTAACCCTGCCTGATCGAGGCGTTCAAAAATCTGGATCGTAATAGACGGATCTAATTCCTTTAAGATCATTCCCAACGTTGCGCTCATAATCCCTGCCCCCATCAACACGACATCGGTTTGCTGCACGAGAAGCCTCACTTGTTTTGCCATCAAATTCTATTCCTTTAAAACACCCAAGTTATGTTATCGAGCAACTGCTTCCAAAACAAAAAAACAAAAAAGAAATAGTGAAGACCTCACCGAATTATGTATGTTAGCATTCAAAGTAAATCCCTATGCAAATTCGAGTTCCTAAAGTAAATCTTCCAAGGGTAGTGATTGTAGGTGGTGGCTTCGGAGGGATTGAATTGGCCAAACGTTTAAAGAACAAACCCTTTCAGGTCGTTTTGCTAGACAAAAATAATTACCATGCGTTTCCGCCCCTTCTCTATCAAATCGCCACTGCTGGTTTGGAAAGTGCTTCGATTGCAACTCCTTTCAGAAAAATTTTTGAGGGCTATTCCAATCTTATCTTTCGGCTAGCGGAGGTTAAAGAGATTGTTGCCGAAGAGAACCGAGTCGTTACCGATATCGGTGACATCACCTATAACTATTTAGTGATAGCTACTGGCTCCACCACCAACTTCTTTGGGATGAAAGATGTGGAGCAACATGCCATGCCCATGAAGTCTATTCCCGAGGCATTGGATATTCGAAGCATGCTGCTTCAAAATTTTGAGACGGCTGTTAATCTAGAAGCCAAAAGCGAAGAACAAGAGAGCCTCATCGATATTGTGGTAATTGGCGGTGGACCTACCGGAGTAGAGTTGGCAGGAGCGCTGGCAGAGCTGCGTAACCACGTGTTGCCTGAAGATTACTCAGAACTCGACTTTGGCCAAATGGATATTTACTTAGTAGAGATGGGGCCGAGACTTTTACCTCCTATGTCGGAGATCGCTTCCGCAAAAACAAAAGAGTTTTTGGAAAAGTTGGGTGTTCAGGTCTGGCTGAACACAGCTTTGGTCTCTTTTGATGGCTATAAAGCTGTTTTCAATAACGGTAAAACAATACCTACAACTCACTTGATCTACGCTGCTGGTGTGGCGGGCTGTGTGCCAAACGGGTTTACCTCCGAAGCTGTAGCGCGTGGGCGCAGGTTGTCGGTAGACCATCAACTTCGGGTGAAAGGACTTCATAATGTTTTTGCCATTGGCGATGTAGCCGCATTTATTCCGGAAGGCAAACAAGTTCCATTGCCAATGGTCGCACCAGTATCTATCCAGATGGCGACACATCTATCCAATTATTTTAAAGCTGGCCTGCCCGAAAATTTTGCTGGCTTCCGCTATGTAGATAAAGGCAGCATGGCTACTGTTGGAAAAAACAAGGCTGTCGTTGATTTAAAGTTTTGGAAAACACAAGGCACACTGGCGTGGCTGATCTGGATGTTTGTTCACCTGATGTCGATCGTGGGCTTCGGCAGTAAAATTGGTGTGTTGCTCAATTGGACGCAAAGCTATTTTAGTTCGGATAAGCGTTTTCGGTTAATCATCAATCGATACGTTAAGAAGAATTAGTTGGCGGCTCATTGCCAAGTCGATTTTATCGCCTCCACCAATCATCTTGTTCCTCGTCATCATCTTCACCAAAACCATAATCGTATGGCTTACCGTTCTCATCATCATAGTTTGGGTCGAGGTGGTAGGGATAGTATTTCATCCAATCGTCTTCGTACTTTCGTTTAATGTGTTGTATTTCGATTTGCAATGCACGAGCGCGTTCTTCTTCGGGAGATAGGTCTTCGTCTATCATGCCCTTGCACAACTCGGCAAAGAAAGCACATTGGCAATGCTCACCCAGTGTGCAGGTTTTATGTGGTGTATTGGGTTTGCAAAATTCAAAGAAGCCCATGTGCCATTGCCGCACTTTTACATCTTGATTAAAATTTTGGCGGATGGTTTCGTATTGAATGCGCTCGGGCACACTGGTCTGCAAAACAAATTCGCAGTTGCAAGCACTGAGCAATTTATTGAGAGCTCCCAGCAATAGATGCACTTGTTCATCTTTGAGCTTTTCATTGGGCGGTAGCATCTCCGATGTGATGCCCGTCCATGTTTCTAAATTGCGAACGGGAGCGGTAGCATCTTCTTCCTCGGCACTTATCCAATCCCAAAGGTCAAGTTCTTGGCCATCTCTTGGAGGAGAAATGTTGGCGGCAGCGGATTCGAGGTCGGTTAGGAGCTGTTGGATGTAGAGGTTCATATGGCCACTCTATTTTATATTTGAATATTTACCGCAAAAGGCGCAAAGGTGCGCTGAGATTACAGAAGAAAGTCTTGTCGATTGCAACCTTCTTGATTACTTATACCTCTTCCCTTTCTTCACCACCATCTTCACATCTTGAAGCAAATCAATATGTCGAAGTACATCGCCTTTCACAGCTATGATGTCGGCATATTTGCCTTCGCTTACGGTGCCAAAATCTTTGTCAACGCCCATTGCTACCGATGGCCAATAAGTAGCAGCGCGAATGGTATACATCGGATCAAAACCAAACTTGTTCACCCAAACATCCAATTCGTTCCACGTGCTCTGACTATGAAACTTCATGGGGATGCCACTATCGGTTCCTATTAGCAAAACCACCCCCGCTTCTTTCAGTTGCTTCACTTTGCGTTCCAGGGTTGGCTTGCGAATGGGGTTCAGTTGAAAGTAACTTAACTGTCCGGGTTTGGCGATGGATTGTTTGATGTCTTTGATAATCGAGTCGGGCAAGTCCAGGTGCCAAGTCGTATTGTCGAGGTGTTCGGGGTTGTCGCGTACATTTTCAAAGTTGTAGAGCCCCTCTACGGTGGGCGTCCAAAAAAGTGGACCTAGACTCATTTTTGCTGTGCGCTCTTTAATCATCGCCATAATGTCTTCTGGATATTCTGGTGCTGCTGCCAAACCGGTGTGTTCAAAACAATCTACCCCTGCCTTCATCCCCCTGCGGATTTCTTCGGGACGATGCGAGTGGCCTACCACCTTCAGTTTATTCTTGTGTGCTTCGTCTACCACAGCCATCACCTCGTCCATAGTCATGTCGTCTTGATCGATGAGTTTGATACAATTCACTCCCGCTTTCGCCAGTTGCTGCACTTTGGCTCGGGCATCGGCTACGCCATTCACACCCCAGCGAAAGGATTCAGTGCCTGGGTAAGGAGCATGTTGTATAAATGGGCCGCTCATATACATCGTGGGGTCTGGTAGTTCTCCTTTGTTAATACGATCTCGCACCGACAAACTAGCCTCCAATGGGCCACCTAAATCTCTCGCGCTTGTCACTCCCCCCATTAGTAATTGATGGGCAGATGCGGGCATGATAATATCTTTTGCTGACTTCAAATATTTTTTATCCCAGTGGGTGTAGTTGCTATGTCCATTGATGTAAAGGTGCACGTGCATGTCCCACAGGCCGGGCATCACGCTCATGCCTTCGGTGGAGATGACCTCGGTATTTTTCGGAATTTCGATGTTGCCCACCGTGCCAATGGCTTTGATGCGCTCGCCTTCAATGATGATGACGGAGTTTTGCAGCGGTTTGCCTCCATAACCATCGATGAGCGTGCCACCCACAAGGGCTTTGGTTTGAGCGTGTGAAAAAAACGGCAGCGCGAGCAAGAGGAGGAACAACTTTCTCATGACAGTAGGTGAGTTTAGGAGGAAAGAAAGGTAGCGAAAAAAGTTTGCGAACACCACAACTAAGAAAAGCTTTTGACAAGTGCCTGCGCACGAGAGCTCCTACATTAGTACCGAGCGAAAATGATCGGGTTTTTTTAGGATTTGTGCTATTCCATTGCTCACTGAAAGTAGCGGCTGCTGATCAATATGGACAGGCAATTGAAAGGTTTTATGCAGGCGCTCAGCAAGACCTTTGAGTTTTGCGTGGCCACCCGTTATGAACAACCCATTTTTATAAATATCCCCCGCCAACTCAGGTGGGCAGATTTCTAGTGTTTGCTGAATGCAGTTTAGAATCAACCCAAAGGGTCGCTCAAGCACACGGCACAAATCAACCTCGTTGATCCAACGTGTGGTAGGAATTCCTTCTCGCAAGTCTTTCCCTTTCACGTGAAGGCCTTGTTTGGCGGAAGCCAGAGGCTGAAAAAAGCATCCGAGTTGTCTCTTCACAAACTCGGCTGTTTTCAGTCCGATAGCAAGATGGTGTTCACGTCTGAAGTAGTGCTGAATTTCTTCGTCAAGGACATCGCCTGCGGTGCGCACTGACGTAGATACAGCTACACCTGAAAGAGATATCACTACAATTTCCGTAATACCTCCACCGATGTCAACAATTAGCTTCCCTTCTGGTTCTTGTATGTTCAGTCCCATTCCTATTGCTGCTGCGATGGGTTCATAAACAAGATGTGTCTGCCGTGCCGAGAATTGGTCGAGCGTATCTCGCAAGGCACGTTGCTCTACGGCCGTTGTGTCTAAGGGAACTCCCGAGACTAAATAATTAAAGCGCCTTAGCATTGAGGGGCGGCTTATCTTCGCCACCATCTCCCACACCATCTTTTTTGCCGAAGCGCCATCGGAGATCACCCCGCCATGCAGGGGGCGAATAGAATGTAGATACGAATGGGTTTTCTCTAACATTTGATAAGCCTGTTCGCCCACGGCTTCCACCTTTTGAGTATTGCTATCCACTACAATAACAGATGGCTCACTCAACAACAAATGCGTCTGATCGCGCAGGAGAGTGTTCGTGTTACCGAGATCTATCGCCAGATCTTGTGTTTTTGAAAATAACATTGTGAGGTAAAGCTAGCTAAATCAGTATACCACTAAGACAAAAATTGTAAATTTTATGAATTATTCCCATGCGATCAGATCTGCCAAAGGCAAGATCGCCTTCATTCAAGCAGCTTGAAATAATGTGCTAGTTTGTTTGCATCATTTTATTGCCTTCCCACCGGACTCTCATATCCTGTCATCTCCCAATTGCCGAGCGAAGTAGGGATGCAACCAACGGCATCGACTTTCAGTTAATCCATAAACCATGAATCCCACCAACCCTAAAGTCGATTGGTTTTTTAAAAAGGCTATGCCCCGGCAAGAGGAATACAAAGTACTGCACACGCTCGTACTCAATTGCGGGCTGGTGGAAGAATTGAAATAGGGCTGCCCGCGACTTCTTCAAATCTTCTAGTCGTATATTCGCTTAATGAATGCAAACTCCATCATACAAGCCTCCATTGATTTTGTTGATTCTAAACTGTCGGCTTTGTCAGATGATTGTAAAAAGGACTTTGCAAAGAGGCTTCGGCTCGAGTCGCAACCGGGAAATACCACATTAGTGAAAGAAGGCGAATTTTCTGACAAGCTATTTTTCATCTATGCGGGCAGTGTACGCGCCTACTATGTAAAGGACGCCAAAAACATAACTGATTGGTTTGGATTCGAAAATGATTTTATCTGTGCCATCAACAGTTACTTTCTGAATATTCCCAGTCCACATTATATTGAAACCATAGAACCGGCCACACTACTAATTATCAATCGCCAAGACGTAAACTATTTGTGCGATACCTATCACGATTTCGACCGGTTCGGCCGGCTGGCCGTTACTCAAACCATGTTGCAATTGCAACAACGCGTTGTCTCACTCCAATTTGAATCCGCTCAACAGAGATATGAAACGTTAACAAAATTGCGGCCTGATATCACGCAACGCGTTCCTCTCGGCCACATCGCTTCGTACTTGGGTATGACATTAGAAACGCTTAGCCGTGCTCGGCAACCCAGAAAATCGAATTTGATTTAAATCAAATGGCATTGCCGGATTTTGCCTCATCTTTCGAAAAAAAACAACTTATGAATGTGGCTTTACTTGTAGCAAACGCGTTGGTGCTACTTACGTTTATCGCGCACACTTTTTGGGGCGACAAAGAATACAAAATACTTGAGCCCGTAGATGGAAGCACTGACCATCGGGAAAAATGGACTATGGGGCGAGGTGCTTTTCATATCGTATCCGCGGATTTTTTATTGGCTTTTATCGGGCTAACGCTCATCAACTTTACAGAATACGTAAAAGAGAAATCGCTTCTCCTGACTTTGCTGGCACTTTACTTTTTTGCCTACGGATTGGCGTTCTTATTAACGCTTATCATCTCTAAAAAATTTAAAAATAGCTTTTTTAGGCTCGGACAATGGTTGCTTCTGTTTACCATTGCAGGATTAATCTATTGGGGAATTGAATGAGGCACATAACGATTCGTAAAATTCATTTTGTCAGTGGCATAACGCTTACCATTTTCATTGGCCTTCATTTGGCTAATCATTTAGCGAGTATAGCCGGTGTGGATAGGCATATTGAATGGATGAGTGCGTTACGTCACTTCTATCGCGCACCCATCATTGAATTTTTACTTTTAGCGGCTGTGCTGATGCAGATGTATTCCGGCATACGGCTCTTTTTAACGAAAAGAAAAACCACAAAAATTGGATTTGAAAAGCTACACGTCTTCTCTGGTTTGTATCTGGCTGTGTTTTTAGTCATTCATGTAAGCGCGGTTCTTGCTGGAAGGTTTATCCTTCACCTTGATACAAATTTTTACTTTGGTGCTGCGGGTCTAAATTCCTTTCCTGTCAACTTGTTTTTTATTCCTTACTATAGTCTTGCTATTCTCTCCTTTTTCGGTCATATCGCAGCTATCCATCATTGTAAAATGAAAAACACTATATGGGGAGTATCGGTGCATGTGCAATCCAAAGCTATTTTAATTTTGGGGGCATTGGTTATGTTACTCATTCTTTATGGAATGACTAATGAATTTATGGGAGCCACAATACCTGAAGAATACAGACTTTATTGAAGTTCCACATATGAAAGTTATCAATGTCCACCAGCGAATCATTCATCAACCCAAATCGGCTGTGGTGGAATTATTCAATACGTTGGCCTCTAAAAATGATTTGATGTTAGCCACCCACAAATGGCCAGCTATGAAGTTAGATAATGGGCTAACAGTGGGCTCCAAAGGAGGACACGGGCCGATTCGCTATACGGTAGAAGCGTACTCATCTGGAGAGTTGATTCAATTTCGATTTTCAAAGCCTCGTGGCTTTCATGGTTTTCATCGTTTTGACATTGTTGCATTGGGTAATCACACAACTGAAATCAGACACATCATTGACATGCATACTTCGGGGTTCGCTTTGCTAACCTGGCCGTTGGCAATCAGGTGGCTACATGATGCGCTGATCGAAGATGCCTTTGACAAAACGGAAAATCATTTCCTATCTCAAAAGAAAACCACACGTTGGAGTGCTTGGGTAAAATTTCTTCGATGGTTGAGTTTACGTTTCTCCAACCATTATGTTTGGTGAGAAGTTCTTAGCTATCGGCAGAATCAAAATTTAGTCATTGGTTGAGCAATCGTTCGAGGCTATTACCTAGTTTTACTTTTAGATCAAACAATGATTGGATTAACATGGAAAACATGAAAGAAGCTCAGGCCGATATGCGTATTGGCTATATGAATGGTTCCATCGGAATAGTTGTGTCGGGCACGATGTGGCTCACCTCCGGATTGGTCGCTTTGGTTGACACCTCCGCTCATGCCATCTGGGCATTATTGATTGGTGGCGTTTTTATCTTCCCCGTTAGCAGTGTAATTGAAAAAATAATCGGGCAACGTGGAGCACATTCAAAAGGAAACCCGCTGGGTGCGCTCGCCATGGAAGGTACCATTTGGATGATCATGTGCCTGCCTTTGGCTTACGGCTTATCCCTTCTTCATCATGAGTGGTTCTTTCAGGGAATGCTGATAATTATTGGCGGTCGTTATCTGACATTTGCCACTATTTATGGTCTGCGGTTGTATTGGATATTGGGTGCGTTACTGGGCGGGGCGGGTTACGTGTTGTTTAGTTTTCAACAGGCGAGTTATGTTTCAGCATTAACGGGTGGAACAATTGAAATTATGTTTGGAATCTTTATGTTGATAAGGCTGAAAAAGATTCGAAAATAAAATTTTGAGACTTTCAATTGGTGTTCATTCTATTGAACAAAAATCTGAAATCACTTCATCGCCTTCACCAATGGGCTCTTGTCACCCGTCATCTCCCAATGGCCGAGCGAGGTAGGGATGCATCCAATTGCATTGAGTTGATCGAAAAAGTCTTTCACGTGGAATGGCTGCTGCTTCGATTCTTTCTGTCTTGCAAATTCTGCCAAAGCACCTTCGAGCAAGTACTTGCCAGTGATATAGCTTGAACCGTAGCCTGGCTGGCGCATGTAGAGGTGTTGTTCAAAAATCAACAAGTCTTTTTCGGTTTTCATCCAACCGCGAGGTGTGTAGTCGGCATGAATTTTTCCTGCCTCTTCCATCGTCAATTCGTTAGCGTGAGCATACAATGAACCAAGGCCGCGCGCGGCACGCTGGGCAATCATGATGTATACAATTTCTTTCACGCGCGGATCATCGTTGTACAAGCCCGCTTGCATAAACATTTCTTCCACGGCCGTGGCGGTACCCTCATTGCGCGAGTCAAAAATATTGTACAGCAAGGGCTCCCTGCGGATGTTGCTGGAGTGCGGCTCGTTATCCATCCGAGCCAATTCAAACCAATGGTAGAAATGTGAATAGAGCGGACGCGGATCGTGATGAAGGCCGATGATAAAAAAGTTACGCTTCTCAGCGGGCACAAATTTGCCAAGATGGGCACGCAAAGCCGGCTCGAAATAATTTTTCACTGTCACAATCGAGTCCTTATCCAGAAAACTCAACAGGCTCTTGGCTGCGCGTTCGGTTAGTGCCGCAAAGGCTTCCGGAGTATCCGCTGGTTTTAGTTCGGGTAACTTTCGGTTGCGATGTTCTTCTAATTTCAAACCAGTCCAAGCGCGGGCAAGTTCGCGTTTCAGCAGCAGCACTTCGTCTTCCCACGTGAGTGGAACTAAATGTACATTTTGCTGATACCACGTGTAGTTTTCTTTTCCAATACCAGAAGGGCCCGTTTTGGAGACCGATTGATTTTCGAGCCAAGTTGCCAAGTCGTTCGTAGAGGCAATCGCTTCTTTCACCACGGTTATTACATCAGATTGCTCGCTCACACCAGGCATTGAAAGAATGCTTTCCAAATCTTTGCTTTGCGTTTTGATATCGCGAATGCCAGCAATCCACAAATCTTTGGCATTGCCTGTAAGGTTTACTTTTGCTTGTTCATTCAAAGGCACTATCACACGAAGTTGATTTACCAGTTTGTCTTTGCTTTCGCTTGTGAGCGGAAAGGCATACTTCCACACATCGACAATGGCCGCGTGAGTAGGGCCTTCGTGGGCGGGCACATCACTACGCTCCATGTACAATGTCTTGTAAAAAGCCGGGTCACGCTCCCACGGGCGCATCACGCGATGATCGAAATCCAAACCATTCATCTCGGCCTTCACGATGTACCAATCTACCTGTTGATTGACCGCCCAGCCGCTAGTGTCAAAATTAGTTAAGCGCTGTTGCCACTTACCCAGTTCCTCTTGCTGCTTTTTCATGGAAGCCACAGAATAGTCTGGTGTGGCGTCTTTTAGTGGAGGGCGCTGAAATTCTCGCCATTCTTTGAACAACGTTTCCAATTCAGCATAGGTCTTAGCTTTCGGAGCATTACTGGTTTCAACTGGTGTTGAGCAACTGATGACAATAAGTATCAGCAAAAGAGCGAGAGCAGATTGTTTCATAGTGACGTTAATTGGTACTTTCGTGGTTCGTGACAAATTTAAGCGAATAATTGACAGTCAAAACGCGTTCTTATATAACCGGTTATAGCGAGAATGGAAATCAAAGAATTGATGAACCTATTTGCACAACCCGGAAGGGTAGCGTCTATTTCTATCCGACCCAAGCGGATGGGTCCTGTGAAAATGGTGGATGCTGTGTTGGCCATTCAAAACAAAGGCCTGGAAGGCGATCGAAGCAAAGGTGGCAACCGACAAGTGACATTCATTCAAAAAGAACACATCATTACTGTGGCTTCGTTTCTGGGAAAGACCGATTTAGACTATACGCTTACTCGAAGAAACGTATTGGTAGAGGGTATCAATCTGCTTTCGCTGAAAGGCAAACGATTCCAAATTGGTGAAGCTGTATTTGAATATTCCGGTGAATGTCATCCTTGCTCGCGCATGGAAGAAGCATTGGGTGCGGGCGGATACAATGCCATGCGTGGACATGGCGGAATTACAGCAAAAATAGTTTTAAGTGGATTGATAAAAATCAATGATCGCCTTGTTGCCAAGATCTAATTCACAATCGGCTTCTCCTCCGCAAAATCTCCCCTCAAATTTCTAAAGCGCTTTCGGGCTTCGGCAGCATAAACACTACCGGGATATTTGTTTAAGAAATCGCGGTAGATCTCCATTGCCTTGTCTTTGTTTTTAAGGTGTCGCTCGTAAATATCCGCTTGCAAAAATACCGCATCATCTGTCAAAATTTCTTCCGGATACTCTTTGGCGATTTTTTCCAAAAGTGCAATCGCCTGATCAAATTGTCCTTGTTTCATTCGAATGTTCGCTTCGAGCCAATAGACGTCATCTTGGATAGTACTTGCCAGTTTGGTGTCAACTATTTCTACCAGTGAAAGCCCATCTTTCGTCTGTAGAATCTTTCCTTTGAAATTTAATTCCGATAGTTCTGTCGTTGTGAGCCAAGCGTTTTTCTTTGGCTGAAATTTTTCCAGTCGCATAAGCGCTTCTGTCATTTTGTTTTGGGCTAACAGCAATTCGATGGCTGCAAATTCTCTCAACCCTGCTCCTGTAGAATCAAACGCTGTATTTTCCTTTATCCGCATGCTTAACTCGAGCGCGTCATTGGCGATTTCGCGCGTGGTGGCTTGTTTTAAAATATCTAAGTGTTCTTGCGCCAATTTGAAATCGCCTTTGTAGTAAGATAACTTTGCGTTGCGCAATTTCGCCTCGTAGCCGAGTGGCGTTTCGCGCTGCGACTTTTCTACTTGAGAATAAAGGAGCGTGGCTTCCCAAGGTTCTTCTTTCAACAAATAAATATCTCCCAGTTCAACTTTTGACTGATTGCGAAGTTGTCCAGATGCTTTTTGATCTGCGATCAATCGGTTAAGTACTACGACCGAAGAGTCCAACTCGTTGAGGTAGTAGGCGTGTAAAAGCGCTTCACTCAAACGGGCATCAAAGGAACTTGGGTGATCTGGATATCGGGAACGAAACTGCGCGAATTCTTTGATCAGGTATCGAACAGAATCTTTGTTAACGGGGAAGCTGTTTTTTACCTGCGCCTCTCGTGTCTTGATCAGGCCTAGTTGAGCGGGTAAAAAGTTAGGCGTATTTATAAATTCTTTGATGACATATAGAAACGCTCTGTCTGCGTTTTTGTAATCTTTGTTGTTCAAAGCAATTTGGGCTATCTCTAGTGTTTTAGATTGTTCTTTCCGAAATCTTTTGTCGTAAGCCCGAGCCTGAATAAATGCACCGTAGAAATTTTTAGACTGCAGATTCGTCCAAATCAGCAAATCACTGTATACTTCTGAGTCTTGATTTTTTTGAACTCTGTCTGTCAACAAGTTTTCTAGGCTCTCCAACTCTTCCGGCTTTGTTAACAAAAGTTGCATCAAATTTTTTATATAGCCAGAGTTGGTGGGTGTTTGGGTGACATAGTCCAGGTATTCACCCACCATTTCATCCCTTTTCCCCTGAATCCGATAGAGATTAGCAAGTTCAAGTGCAAACGCGTGAGGGTTGTTGGCCGCAACACGGCTTTGCTTTAATGCAAAGATGCTGTAGTCAACCAAATTTCTCGAGGCTAAGTAATCGGAGATTGTTTTGGCTTTATAGGCGTCATCAGCGTTTGTTTTAATAAGTGCTTTTAAATATTTGTCTGCCTTCGTTACATCACCAGATCTCAAGTAGAGTATTCCTAAGTCCAGTCGATAGTTTAATCGATCCTCTCGTCTGATCAATTTTTCGATGTAATCTTCAGCTTGTTTAAAGTTCCCCAACTCAATCATTAGGTTGAAGTAGCTAGTGTGGATAGATGAAGCGTTTTGGGGATTTTTAGAAAGTTGTTGAAAAGCCGCCAGTGCTTTATTTTTTTCACCCCGCAATAGATACTCATTCGCAATCTGAATTTCTTGAGTTTCTTGTGCAGTTGCTAGTTGTGCACAAAGGAGCGCTAGTATTGTATTAAATATTAAATTTTTAAATTTTTTGTATTTGTAGTTATCCATGTGGATATGTTGAAAACTTCAGCTGGTTTATAGCTTGGTTGATTAAATATGGACTAGTATTCGTGTTTAGGTTTGTTTGGCGGCTAGTGTGGCTAAATTAACATTTTGTTGTGGAATGTGAATAACTTCTAGACGCTTTGTTTATAGTTGGTAGATTGTGTTAGACCTAGTAGTTGTCAACGTATGACTAGAGTGTTTGTTTTATTTTTAGGACATGTGACTAGGTTTGAAGTAATCCACACGTTGTAGCTTGGTTATTCAGAACTTTATCAACAACGGTCCGACTTCCCAGTTGGCTCTTACGGGGACAGAGGTTTTACCATCAAATGTTTTGTAAAGGATAACAGATTCTGGCTCTACACTCTTTTCGAAGTTTCCCGGGTCCCATTTTTTATTGCCGTTACGGTCGATAATAATTCGTAGTTTGTATTCCTGAGCGTTAAGAAATGAAAACGAGTGTTTTTTTACATTTGGTTTAGTTTCTAACACTTCGCCCTTCCCGTTTAGTAACTGGAGAATATAATTTTGCTCTTTGGTGGATATTTCAACAGACAGAGAGCCGAGTGCATCCTCTTTTTCGATTCTGATTACTTCATTTCTTGCTTTGGATGAATCTTGTTCAATTGAAACGAAAGCTCCCTTACCGAATATCAGGATCGGGTTTGAGGTAGGGCTGTCTTTTTCTGTTTTGGGCAATTTTAAATCTACAGAGAGTTTAACACGGTGGTGGAGCGTATCGATAGAAATGTTTTTCTTTTCAACCGCTTTAAAATGAGTCGAGTCTATCTGGATGTAGATGCTGTCTGTATTGATACTGCTTATCAGTTTGTTAAAATTTCCGGTGGTTGTGATCGTGCCGGCTTGATAGTCATACTGAGTCGGAGTAAAATTGATCGCAAATTTTTCTTTGATCGTTTTAACTTTCACCGACTTTACATAAGCAATCGTGTCAAGTTTGTTACCTGTGCTGTCTTGCAGGTGGAGATTTATTTTCAGGGAATCTTCGAGAGGTTGCTCTTCTAGAATACCGTAGAAAACGATTTCGTTTTGTTGATCTCCAAAGTATTTGATAAAGTAGTTTTGGTACTCGCTTTCTACACGAATGCTATCGATCGCTTTGTTAAGTCTAACGCTTGAAGTGCGCGTGGTGTTTCTGATGCTAGTAATTTTAATGGGTCTTGCATCTACTTGCATCAGGGGAATTTTAAGAGTATCAACTTTGTCAGCAGGGTTGAACTGCTTCGTAAGGAAGCCGAATCGTTCAGATTTGCTTTCAACTTTGAGGTTTTTGCTCTTGTCGTCAAAAGCGTAAATCCTGTAGAGACCGGCTTTGAGATTTGTGATCGTAAAATTCCCTTTCTTATCCGTTCGCGTAAAGTAAGTGGGTTGATGGTTGAAGATGTTGAAAGTATCTGCCTGGTAGAGTGCAACAGTTATTTTTTCAGGGGGCTCTTCTTTAAATAGTTGGTAGACATTTCCTGAGACACTAAGGGAGTCAATCTCGTCTCCGGTGCTAAATGCTAGGCGTAGATTAAAGACAGGATTGCCCTCATTGATATCTTGAACGGCATCTCTAAAAGAAATATTGTAAGTCGTGTTTTCGGCTAGCTTCAGCTTAGGAACGATCACCAATTTATTTTTCTTGACTTGAAATTTTGTTTCCTTGCCAACCGTGGGGCTGATCATTATTTCTTCAGAGGGATCTTTCAGCTTGATATATTCGTCAAAAGTCAATTCAATTTTTTCTCCGGTAAAGTTGCGCTGGTTGCTTTTTGGGTTTGAGGATATGAGCGCAGGTGGCTTCTTGTCTTGGGGGCCTCCGTTGGGCGATGTTTGGTTTGCGCATCGGGCGAATACTATTAAAACAAAAAGGGCGGCAAAAAGTCTCATTTTTTTACAATGTAAATAAGACTAGAGTGATTTGTTTTTCTTGCCCCCGCAAAGTTGGAGGTGACACCAGACACAATCGCTTTTAATAGCCCAAGTAGTTTTGGTTGACCCGGATTTTTGTAACCTTCGCTAAGCATCGAAACATAGAAAGCATCGAGTCGCATCGGTTCGATTTTTCTAACATGTAAGCCATTTCGGAGGAGGAGTTGAGTCATTGTATCCTTCGAAAAATGCCAAAGATGCCTGGGAACATCATAGGCAGCCCAGTGTTTTTTATAACGCTTCGCATCAGCCGATTCATAATTGGGAACAGCAATAAAAATTGTGCCGTCTTTATGCAATAGCTTTTTCAATGTTTGAATTGTTTCGTTGAGTTCGTGGATATGCTCAAGAACATGCCACAGTGTAATTACCTGAAATTCCTGAGTTGGAATATCGGCCAGAGACTCAGCGACTTTTTGATCGAGCAATACGATTGCTTTTTGCCTGCCTGTATCTGAGGGTTCGACACCCTGTACAGTCCAATTTTTCTGTTTCAGGTAGTGAAGAAATTCTCCCGTGCCACAGCCATAGTCAAGTACCGAACCTTCTTGGTGATAGTTAGAAAGTAATTGGTATTTCCAGTTCAAAGTGAGTCGCCTGGCTACGAGGTAGATTCTGTCAATCAGAGTACGCCCACCCCCGGTATGAGATATATATTTTTCGGATAGATAGTACCGCGATATCGTTTCGCTGGTGGGTCGTGGGCTGGTAATCAAAAACTGACAACCTGAGCATCTGACAATTTTAAAAGATTCAGCGGTGGTAGTAAAATCACTCGTTTCGATGTAGTCGTCAAAAACGGTGCTTGAGCAAATAGGGCAAACGGTTACACTTTCTAAACCCATTTCACTTGCCCATGTAAATAGTTAGGATTGACACGTCAGCGGGTGAAACCCCACTGATGCGGGATAGCTGGCCGATGGTTTCCGGTCTGACTTTTTTTAATTTTTCCCGTGCCTCAGAAGAGAGTGCCTTTACCCGATCATAGTCAAAGTCTGACTTGATAATATAGTCTTCTAAGCTCTCAATCTTGTCAGCCATTTTTTGCTCGCGTTCAATGTAGCTCTCGTACTTCGTGAGGATTTCTACTTGCTGCAAAACATCTTCGCTGTATTTACTCAGCGTTCTATTCACTTCAACATCAATTCTCTTCAGATCTGCCATTCCGATGTGGGGACGCTTTAGCAGATTTTCAACCGGTACCTTTTCAGTGATTGTTGCGGTGTTCAATTCGGTGAGTTCGTCATTCACCACGCTTGGCTCAACACGGAGTAACTTTAGTTCTTTGGTCAGGCTTGCCATTTCGTTTTTCTTGTCGAGTAGTTTTTCTAACCGTTCGTCTGTAGCCAGACCAAGTTGGTGACCCATCTCGGTTAACCGCAAGTCAGCATTGTCTTGGCGCAATAGAATTCTGTATTCGGCTCGCGAGGTGAACATGCGATAAGGTTCTTGGGTGCCTTTGTTTACCAGGTCGTCTATTAAAACGCCAATATATGCTTCTGATCTTTTCAGTATGAAGGGTTCTTTTTCATGAACCTTGTTGCGGGCGTTTATGCCGGCCATTAGTCCTTGGCAAGCGGCTTCTTCATATCCGGTTGTCCCATTGATTTGACCAGCAAAATACAGATTATCAATTAGTTGAGTCTCCAAACTCATTCTTAATTGAGTAGGCGGGAAGTAGTCGTATTCAATGGCGTATCCGGGTCGGAACATTTTCGCATTCTCGAATCCAGGTATTTTTGTAATGGCTGCATACTGAATATCCTCTGGCAGTGAGGTCGAGAAGCCATTGACGTAGATCTCTACCGTTTTCCATCCTTCTGGCTCTACGAATATTTGATGGCGATCTCTCTCAGCAAAGCGATTGATCTTATCTTCTATGGAAGGGCAATACCTTGGGCCGAGACCTTTGATCCTTCCTTGGAACATGGGCGACCGATCAAATCCCTTTTCTAGTTCTTTGTGTACCGCTTCATTTGTATAGGTGATCCAGCAGCTCAGTTGATTTTCGAGAGGCTTTGTATCCGAGTAGGAGAACTTACTGGGATTCTCGTCCCCTTTCTGCTCTTCCATCAGAGAATAGTTCAGTGAACGGCCATCGATACGAGGTGGTGTTCCTGTCTTCATTCTCCCCGATTCAAAACCTAACTCAATCAGTTGCTCGGTGATTCCCGTTGCGGCTTTCTCAGCCGTGCGGCCTCCCCCAAAGTTCTTTTCTCCTATGTGAATTTTTCCGTTTAGAAATGTGCCATTGGTTAGCACCACGGCTTTTCCCTTAACTTCTATGCCAAGCGCGGTTCTCACTCCAACTACTCTCTTGTCTTTAACCAGTAAGCCAGAGACCATCTCTTGCCAGAAATCTACGTTTGGCATTGATTCGAGGGCAAGTCTCCATTCTTCTGCAAAACGCATTCTGTCGTTTTGAGATCTTGGGCTCCACATGGCTGGCCCCTTAGAAAGGTTTAGCATCCGAAATTGTAGCATGGATTTGTCTGAGACAATTCCAGAGTATCCACCTAGCGCATCTATCTCTCTAACAATTTGTCCCTTGGCAACACCACCCATGGCCGGGTTGCAAGACATCTGAGCAATAGTGTTCATATTCATGGTAATCAAAAGCACTTTTGATCCCATGTTTGCAGCAGCCGCTGCGGCTTCACAGCCTGCGTGCCCCGCCCCCACCACTATTACATCGTATTCTTGAAACATCTCTTAATCAAACTTTATAAAACAATAAATCACAAAGACACTAAGATTTTGAAACGGATAGTTTCACGTGGAACATCCGTCTAAGCCCCAACAACTGGCTCATAAGGGCTAAACATGTTCCACGTGAAACTATCTACGCAAAGATAGGCAAGCTTCTTCTTTTTTGCGCATCAGGGCTTTTTCGGAAGGTTTTTTGTCTTTGTAGCCGATAAGGTGGAGGACTCCATGGATCATTACCCTGTGAAGCTCATCTTCAAATTCGGTATTGAACCTTATGGCATTCTCTTGAACCCTTTCAATGCTAATGTAGATTTCGCCTTCTAAACCGTTTTTGCCTTCAGAGTTATCGAAGGTGATGATGTCGGTGAGGGTTTTGTGGTTGAGAAAGCCTTGGTTGAGTTGGAGGAGGTATTTGTCGGAGCAGAATATGTAGTTGATTTCTTTAATGGTTTTCTTTTCCCTTCTGGCAACTTCCTTAATCCACAGAGTCTTCTTCCGTGGCAAGTCTATCTTAAACGAAATATCCTCTGAGAAAAAGCGAATGGTAGCCACCCTAATTCATATAGAAACTCAACTCAACTACCTTGCCTTTCTCGCCAAAAGCAACTTCGTCAGCAAGGTGTTTCATCAGAAAGATGCCGCGCCCACCGGGTTTCTCTAAGTTTTCTGGTGAGGTTGGATCTGGCAGGTGCTCGTAATCGAATCCATTGCCTTCGTCTTCGACCCTAAATTTTATTACGCCTTCTTCCAATGCGAGGGCGAGCGAAACATTTTTGCCCGAGTTATTTTGGTTGCCGTGCTTGATGGCGTTGTTGACGGCTTCGGTAACGGCAATCATTATGTTGCCATAGATATCATCATTCAAATGGTATTTCTCCTTTGCATTATCAATGAAGCTTTCAATCATCCGAATGTTTTCGGACAACGAGGGAATTTCGATTCGGATCTTCTTCATGCTTAGTGCTCGTGAGTTTATTCTTTCGTACCCATTCTTTTAAAATACTCATTTACCTCCTTCTTATAATAGGGAAACAACTTAGGAGGCACTGTTTTCAACAATTCTAGTTCTTTTTCTTTTAATCTTAAATATTCCTCGAAAGCCCGTGGCATTTCCTGGCTATAATCTTTGGCTGTTTCCCCTTTACGTTCTTCTTCTTGATTTTGTTCACGCATTGATTTCTCGGCTTCCAGTAAGCGGGTGATGATTTCGTTTTGCCTTCTTATCGTTTGCTCCGTAATCTGCTTGTTAACCAAATCCATTTCCGTTTGTTCCATTTTGCCGGGAATATCGCCACCCGGTATTTTACCACCCTCCTTCTTCATCTTCTCTTGCATTTCTTGCAACGCTCTTCTGATGCGTTCTTGCTCTGCGGCCATCCTTGCAAACTCCTCAGAAAGTTGCCGTCCTGATTTTCCGCCATTCTTGATTTCCTGCATTTGTTGGTTCAGCTGTTGTTGCAGTTTTCCTAGATTCGGCTGACCTCCTTTTTTCTTTCCTTTTCCCTTGCCAGATCCGGGCTTGGCGTTGGCCATCATGTCCATCATCATATCAAAGTGATCGTTCAACATCAACGCTAAATTGTTGATGCTTGTCATTGAGAATTGCATCTCTGAGCTTGCGTTAGGCTTTCTCCTTTCTTTTACATTCACAGACGCCTTGTCCAAATGATCATTTAGTTCGCCCACCTCCTTAGTGACAACAGAACCCATAAAAGGGTCCTTCTTAGATAGTGCTAACAAGCTGTCTTCCAACACTTTAGCGTCATCCTTGATCTTTAATTGGTTCTGCGAAAGTTGAATATACTTGGGATCAGTCTGCTGTACTTGGTTAAAATCCTTCATCACAGACTCCTGATCAAACGACAGTTTTATCAGCCCATGCAAGATTTGGCGAAGACTTTCAAGATTAGCCATATCCATTTCCATCTCCATCGAGCTCTGCATCCCCTCAAGCTTTTGCTGCATTTGCTTCATCTTGTTGATTGATTTCTTTTGTTGCTCAGCAGATTTTTTGGCCTTGTTTTGTTCCAATGATTCTTTACTTTCTTCCTGCGACTTCTTTAACTCCTCTGTATCCTGGTCGCTGGGCGTGTCTTGAGATTCTTCTAACTCCTCGCCCATTTTTTCAAGCTCGTCAATTGTTTTTTCAAACTTCTCTGTTTCCTTTTTTAACTCTTCTTGCTCTTGAGCTAACTCTTGCGCATCAGGTTTTTTATTCTCAGATCCCTCGTTTACCTTTTCGTTTTGAATGCTTTTTTCTTCTCCCGACTTGTCGTCTTTTCCAGAGTTATTTTTTTCCGATTCCTTCTTTTCTCCACCTAACTCCTGTGTTTTTTCAAGTAGCTGCTCTTGCTTTTCCTTCTGTTCTTTCAGATCGTCAATAGCTTGCTCTAGTTTGTAGTCGTATTGGAGCTGCTTAAAAAGCTCTAATGTTCGTTCTAACTCTTTTTCCATGTTGATTTCCTTCCGATCCATCTTGTCGAGGAGCTTTTGCATTTGCGATGGATCCGCATTTTGCTTTAGCAGTTTTTCCAATTCTTCAAAAAGTTTTTTGGTTTCGTCATCGAGCAACTCATTCATGAGTTTCTGAATTTGTTCAGACTTTTCTTTTATCCGTTCGCTCTCCTCTGAAAATGACTCTTTTTTCTGTTCCAACAAACTGTTTTCCTTTTGTAAATCTTTGATGGCCTGATCCAGTTTCTGTTTTTGTTCTACCAAATCCTCTAGCATCTTTTTGTCTTGCCAGTCGAGTGCTTGTTTTCCCTTTAGCTTCTCTTGCGCTTCGTCTATGGACCGCTTTAGATCTTTTGCTTTTTGAAGGCTTTGATCAATTTTATTTTGTGCGGCCTGCTGAGACTTTGAAACTTCCGCTTTTAATTCTTCCTCGCCCGGCAGAGAAAAGATATAGTCAGATGATCGGGTAGACTTTCTTCCATTGACGCCATCATTGTCCCACACCTGTAGATGGTAAGTAAGTTTGTCACCGGGCTGAAGCTGCAGCGAATCGACTGGCCATCGATAGAAGAAGTTTTGCTGATTCTTTGTGGACACCAAAGGGATCAGAATCGTTTTAGGCGTTTGTGATCTGGAACCCTTGACTACTTGATAGTTTAGCCGAAGCTCTGTTATCCCATAATCATCGCTCAGGGATCCGCCCAGCAGAATGCTCTTGAATAAAATGGAATCGCGTAGATTGTCCACGATAATTTGTGGCGGCTGATCTTTGATAGTGGCGATGGAGTAGGAGATTTGATCTTTGTTTTTGCTTTTTTCGTTTTCCAAAACAATCGAGTATTGATCAGGATCTTTCATGTTCTTACTGAACTGAAAAGACTGATTATCTACCAAACGCATGTCATTCTCAATGCCGGAAGACGCAAAGGCCAGAGTTGCTTTTGAAGTACTCGATGTCCCTACCAGCCAACTCACTTTTGTTCCCTCCGGGATTTCTAAATTTCCAACATTTGTCAGGCGCTCAGGTTTTTTACCTAAGTAGCGAGGGAAGAGCAGCTCAACATTGATCTTGATCAGTTCAGGCCGATTGATCAACTGTATTTTATAGGTGGAAGAATAGAAGCCCGAAGCTTCAAATTGCAGATCGACTTCGCTCTGCATTTTTTCAAACAGATAAGAAAACTTTCCACTTCCTAAAGATTCCATTCTCCATCGTTGAGTGCTGGAGACAATGTAGACGGTTTCGGGCACAGCATTTCCCTCAATCGATAATCGGAGCGTAAAGTCTTCATTGAAAAAAGCAGAAAGAGATTCTTTGTCAACAGAGAACGAAAAGGGCGCTTGGGGCGAAAACTCTTGATTGAATTGTACGATCCGTTGAGTGCTTTGGGTGAAAATACCGCGGTCAATAAAAAGAAGC
>JAJTGQ010000077.1 GCA_021299455.1 Flammeovirgaceae bacterium
TGGGTCGTTGTTGATCTTGGTCACAATGAATATCTCCCCCTGCGCCAGAGAAGTGTAGTTGGGAAGGTTGTAATAGTCCGACTCCGAAGCTTTAAACTCGATGGCCGGCTTGCCGTTGATCACATTGGCGCGGTAGGCTGGGCTGGTCGGGCTCGTTACGGACGAACTGTTGCCCGAAACGTCTGTCCAACTCGAAACCGTACTCCCTTCACTGGATGTCAACGCATCGGCCTTCAGCCAAAGGCGGTTCACACTCGCATCGCCAACACCCCCGGGGCCCGTAAAGCCAGAATTATCATTGTCGCTAATTGATATTGTCTGACTGAGAGTTGCTCCCAACGTGGCTCCAGTTGCACCAGTTAACGTGATTGAATAAGTCTCCGATCCTTCTATCAATATGTCTTCAGAAATAATAGATATCAAATTGAAGTTGGTTGATCCGGCAGGAATTGTAATGGGACTGGAGGGCACAAAATAATCTACACCACCTCCAGTTGCTGTGATATCTGCAATTGAGTAGTTGACAACCACATCTTGTCCTGAAACGCTGGACAATTGAATGACAGAGGAGGCCAACCCTACAGCCTCTGAACCTGCGGAAGTGGAGGATGAAAATGCAACAGTTGGCGCAGGGTCGTTATCCTGAATAGTAAACGTCAACTGATTGGCCCCGGTAGCCAAATTTGCATTGGTAGGATTAGTAAGTGTGATCACAAAAGTCTCATCGGCTTCATCGAGCGCATCTTCGTTGATGACAACGGGAATTGTGGTCGTCTGGGACGTGAACGGATCTACAATCGTTGCAGTTCCGCTCGCCAGCACATAATCGATGCCTCCTGTCGCAGTTCCGCTAGTTATGTAGTAGTCAACGGTCACGGGCGGTGAAGACATTGAATTAACTTGAACGATTAGATTATAGGTACCCGTAGATTCGTTGACCGCAACGGTACTAATAGAGAAGCCTACGGTAATCGGGTTGTCATTGTCATTAATTGAAAACGTATGCGTAATGTTAGCACCCACTTGCGCCCCAGTGGGCGAACCCATATTCAGAATAACAGTTTCATCGGGTTCTTGAGACGGGTCGTTGATTATAGTAACTGTTGCGTTGGCTGATAGATTGCCCGCTGCAATGGAAATGGGGCTAGCGGATATAGAATAATCAGTTCCTCCACCTGTTGCAGTGCTGGCACCATTTACAGAAAATGGAACCGTTATCGCTGCACTAGAAGCATAATTTAAGGATACCTGAATAGTGGCGGAGCCGGCATTTTCCAACGCGTTGGAAACGGTCTGGGTGAACTGTACAACAGGTCTTACGCACGCAACTGTGGCAAAAGCCCCATCGGCAATAGTAACACCGGTTACCTGATTGGAAGCATCAATCCTATAAAATGTAGCACCTGATGTAAAATCACCATCGGCATCCACCATTAAGTAATAAGTCGTGTACTGAGAAGGTAAAGCAGGAAACTTGGTTGGATCAATATTCACCGTAACTGTTCCAACTGAACCACCCGAAGCATCAAATTTCCACTCTCTGCCCACACGTTGGATGTTTGAATTGGCTGATGGAATTTCTGTAGTTGACCAAGCCGTTAAGCTTGTGTTGTCATGGCCAAAAAGCAAATACTCTCCATTATCCAGATTGCTGGGTGAAGCTATGCCAAGGGTAGCGCCAGAGTAAGCTGAATTATGAATATTTGACGCATCCTCCCTGCCAATTCCAGCGACTTCAAATTTATGAGTGGATTCAAATAAGTACTTGTCAATGGGTATGCTCACGCCATATTTCGAAGAGAGATAGTTTTCAACGATATTCCTTTGCGCACTATTTAAAACGGTGTTGTAGAGAATGATCTCGGACATGGTGCCATCAAAGTAATTTGACGCTGCGTTTCGTGCGATCCACGGTGTAGCAGAAAATGATACCGTGTTGGAGCCAGTGCTAAATAGCGCAGATCCGTCAAGTCTGTTTGCCCAATTGCCAGCAGCGCTTCTAACATTATATATTCTCAGTTGGTTGAGTGGCGGAGCCGCAATATTGTTTTTTGTAGAGTTAGTCCCAAATTCATCATAGATATTTCCATCCACCCATGGATAATGCGTGTTGGCGCTGTTGCCCAAGCGCCATAAACCACTTTGTCCAGCTGCCGGAGGGTCGTTATTGATTTTTGAAACGAGGAAAATCTCACCTTGAGTTAAAGCAGCAAGACTAGAAACGGTGTAATGCTGATTTGTACCATTGAAGTTGATGGAAGGCAACCCTGCCGAACCATTCAAAACATAAGTGGGACCATTTACCCCGGTGGCGTTGTTTAGGTTGCCAGATTGGTCTGTCCAGGTGTTTACTTGATCGCCATTAATAAACCCTGTGAGCCGATCGGCCCTAAGCCAAAACCGATTGGTAGCCGAACTTCCAACACCTGCCGGACCAGTCTGCGCAAACCCAAAACTGACAGGCAGGAGAAATAATGAAGCGATCAACCACTTTTTGCAAACCATAGTACTTTTTGAAACCACAAGGTTACTGTTTTTTTTGATAATCTGTATCCTGGGGCGCTGCCAATTGTAACTAGGACGAGCACTAAACTCTTTGTGGCAAGTCAAAAACAAACTATGCCCCCCTTTGGCGGCCTAATGTTGGTTCGTAATCTCAATCAAATAAGTTGTACCCCTCCGTTCCGCAAAAACATCGGCCGTTAGCATCAGGGCACCTTGCAACAACATGCCCAACCCAAAACCCAACCAAAATTGACGATCCGGAGAAAATACGATAAGGAGTAAGCCAACAATCACGAATGCTACTTCTATCTTTTTAAAAAGCGAAAAATTCATCATCACTTTGTTCATTCGTGGCCTTTCTACTTCTGCGAAAGCGCCTTCGTCTTGCTGGTACAAGATTTCCAATTGCAAAATCTGTTTGTTGGTGCGGAAATAAACCGTGCTACCCACCACGATTTGAATGATCCCGATAAGTATTGCAGGAATAGCAAACCCTCGATAAAAACTATCGCCCCATTTTAGAAGTACATAAACAGAGAAACCAATCGTGAGAACTCCAAATATAATAAAAATTAGGCTTTCGTTTTTTTCGGCTGTGAAATAGGTTTTGATAAAGTCCATATTAAAGTTTAATAGGTTGCTACTGCGAAAACTGTTTCAAATGATGGTCAATATGTTTGAAAATAAGTCTGCTCCATTCAGTTTTTGTAAGTTGACCAAAGAAGGGATGGGGCATGAGTTCTGATGCGGACATGACTCGATCCAAATAGGTTAGCAAATCCTTCTTTTCATTTTCAATATCGGTAAGCATGAACCTATTCTTTTCAACATTCATCTCGCTGGGTGTGTTTGACCCTTTTGGCCAAGGGATGTTCGAGAAAGCAATCCACTTGCCAAAGGCTGTACGCATAATAAATGAACCTTGTGCGGAAGACTCGATCTCGCCCAGCGCCAGTTTCAATTGTGTCGTACAATGAACCAGCATCTCTTGGAGTGTCATTTTTCCCCAACGTTTTTTATTGGTAGATGACAGAAGTCTTATCCGATTGGAAATTTTAACAAAATCTTTTTGTTCAATAATGGTTTTCATGTGTATTTCTTTGTTTTGATTTTTTCGTTTTCGGCTTAATGGACATTTATTAGGCTGGAAACCTTGCAAATTATTGAATGCCATAGCTTTAGGTCAAATCAAAGCTATGAATAAAAAAACTGCATTCACTGCGGGTCTAAAATGACCAAAAAGAATGGTAAGGTAAAA
>JAJTGQ010000023.1 GCA_021299455.1 Flammeovirgaceae bacterium
ATGAACGTAGCCATCAACCGGAAGGGAAACAGAACGATCTTTGCAAGGGTGCTTTCTTCCTCCTCTTTTTCGTTTAAACTTTTCTTAACAGTTGATTCAATATTGGATAACGTCACGGGTTCCCCTTGCATTTCCATTTTTTCCGTAATGCTTTTTGCCTCCGGTAGCGCTATCCAAAGAATAATATAAAGAAGTAAACCGAGCCCTCCCAAAAAGGCAAACACGATAAATAGCACACGAATTACAGTCACGTCAACTCCAAAAAAAGCTGCGACTCCGCTTGCGACTCCTCCCAACACTTTTTTCTCCGGGTCTCGATACATTTTTTTAATGCTTGCATCATCGGGAAGCTCGGTTGAATTCGGGATGACAATCCATAAAATGATATAGGCCAAAAACAAACCACCATAACTGCCTAAAACCAGCAAGGCAAACAGAACACGTGGCCAAACTGGATCAACACTGAAATAATGACCCAGACCCGCACACACACCGCCTAAAATTTTTCGTTTTTCATCACGAAATAATTTCTTGTGAGCAGTATCAGAAGCAGACTGACGAGTTTTGGATTCCTGGCGGCTATGCTCGGCTTTGGGTGACTCGTTTCCGATCTCCTGTTCTTCAGCGGCCTTAAAATCGTTTACATTACCCATCGTTGCGATCAGGCCGTTTACATCTTCGAGTGTAATAACCTGCTTTCCTTCATTGAGACGCGAAAGGAAAATTTCAGCAATACGGCTTTCTATGTCCGACAAAATTTCGCTGCTGTCTTCAAACGAGCCAAAGTAGCGGTTGATGGAGTCCAAGTATTTTCGAAGCGATTCATACCCATCTTCTTCAATGTGAAAGATGATGCCGCTGATGTTGATGCTAATGTTCTTTTTCATACTGATTGATTTGAGGATCGAGTGTCTGAGTGTATTTGGGTTTTATTTTACGTCTTTTAGCTATCATCAATTTCCAACTGCTTCTTGTCGATTTCGAACGGCTTCTGTCGAACGCACCAAATCGTCCCAAGTAGCCGTTAGCCCGTCTAAAAATAGTGTTCCATCAGCCGTAAGTCTGTAATACTTGCGTGGTGGACCCTCATTTGATTCAACCCATTTGTATTCTAACAGACCTGCATTTTTTAATCGCGTTAACAGCGGATAAAGAGTACCCTCCACGACAATCATTTTTGCCGAAGTTAGCTCATCCAACATATTGGAAGCATATACTTCACCCCGCGAAATAATGTGGAGGATACAGAACTCCAATATCCCTTTGCGCATTTGAATTTGTGTGTTCTCTAAGTTCATACAGCACTTTTTTCATCTACTAGGCAACTTATACGCCACAAGTACTGGGTATGGCCAAGTACCCCCATAAAAATCTAAAAATATTTTAAAAACCTTGAATTTGGGGTACATTAAAGGGTTGAATTAATTTTTTACAGTCATGAGATTCCTGCCAATACTAGCAGTACTGTTCGTTTTTGTACAATCTTTTTCGCAAGACACACATTATTGGACATATCGGTATGGAACGCGAGCGGTATTATTAGGAGGCCCAGCGGTGGGCGGACTTGAAGACAATAGCTCTGTCATTTACAATCCTGCGTTGCTTAGCCTCGTAAAGAAAACATCTATATCGCTCAACGCTAACGTTTACCAAGTGGTAAGTATTACCGCCAAGGATGGCGCAGGCCCGGGCCAAAACGTAACTAGTAGTCAATTTTCCGCAGTACCCATTACGCTTTCGGGTCTGATAAAAAAGAAAAGACCGTCTAACTGGACGTTCGGCTATGCCGTGATCGTTCCAACCGAGTTTGTTTTTAAAGCTAATGTTCGAGAAAATGATTTTAAGAATATTGTGTCGGACACGGAAAGCCCGGGAGCGGAGGACTACGTAGGACAATTTACGGTCAACACAAGGCTTTCTGAAAACCAACTTGCTTTTGCCATTGCCTATAAAATCACCGATCAGTTTTCGATCGGACTTTCTAACCAATTCGTGTACCGCTCTCATACGTACACCAAGTTCGAACTTAGTCGGATGATTTTGAATAATGCAGTGGGCAGCTTGGTAAGTACCAGTGAGGCGCAAAACATCGAATACACCAACTTGCGCTATGCGCCAAAAATCGGTTTTGCTTTTGCTTCAGGAAAATGGTCAGCAGGAGTTGCGGTCGTATTGCCAACCATCAACATTACAGGTAGTGGCACCATTGCACGCGACATTGTTGCAAATAATCTTCTGGTAAACATCGAATCCAACCCTACAAAGCCTCCTATCTTTGTACGTAGCAACTTTGCTGCGAATGACCGCCAGACACAACTTGCCACAACCTATAAAAGCCCCCTCGCCATATCAGCGGGTTTGGTTTACAAGGGAGACCGAACGCTTATAGCGGCCTCAGCAGAATGGTTTGGAGCGATTGACCTCTATAATATTATGTCGCCCGAAGATAATCTGTTCAAACGTCCCACTAATTTGGCATTGGACGGCAAGAAATTTTTGGAGTTAAATGCCTCTAATAAATCAGTCACGAATGTAGCTATCGGAATCGATCGGGCGATCAATGAAAAGCTAAATCTAAGTGCGGGGTTTCGAACCAATAATTCTTTTTATGACAAAGCTTTTGACGATCGGGTCGTTGATCGAAATAGAAGAAACGTTAACAACAATTCGCTAAACCTGGATATCTCGTCATGGAATACCTATCATGTCGTGCTTGGAGGCACTTTTAAACAGGAACGCAGAGACTTAAGTATTGGAATCAATTTCAGTTGGGCCGACAAGGGGAACATCAGACAATTTGCCAATTTTGAACAACCCACCGAGAACACGTTTTTGCTCGGACAAAAGGCACAGACTACAGTCGACTTCTTTTCCTACGGTTTGTTATTGGGCTATACCTTGCGTCTGCGATCTTCTGACAATTAACTTGTTAGTATTGCAGGTGCTTCACCGTCAATCCCTTGTTGATCATTTGCTTCAGCGAGTCGATTCCAATTTTTAGGTGAAGGTCAACATAGCTGGTCGTGACAACTTTGTCGCTGGCTTCGGTTTTCACACCATCGGGTGTCATGGGCGAATCAGAAACTAATAGCAAAGCACCTGCGGGAATTTCATTGTAAAAAGCGGTTGAAAAAATAGTGGCTGTTTCCATATCAATTGCCATCGCCCGAATTTTAACCAAGTAGTTTTTAAAATCCTCATCCCATTCCCATACTCTTCGATTGGTGGTATAAACGGTTCCACTCCAATAATCTTGGTTGTAATCTCGTATGGTTGTAGAAATTGCTTTTTGCAAGGCAAACGCTGGCAGCGATGGAACCTCTGGTGGGAAATAATCATTAGAAGTACCCTCTCCGCGAATCGCAGCGATAGGCAAAATTAAGTCTCCAATTTCGTTCTTGGATTTCAAGCCACCACACTTTCCTAAAAAGAGTACGGCTTTTGGCATAATTGCTGTGAGGCAATCCATGATCGTAGCAGCGTTAGGACTGCCCATTCCAAAATTGATAATGGTGATACCTTCTGCTGTAGCACTGCGCATCGCTCTGTCGGCACCGTGTACTTCCACGTTATGCCATTCGGCAAATTTTTTCACGTAATTATCAAAGTTGGTAAGCAGAATATAATGGCCGAAATCTTCTAACGTTAGGCCGGTGTATCGGGGAAGCCAATTATCAACTATGTCCTTTTTGTTTTTCATCTTTGACAAATTAAAGTTGTAGCGTTGTTTTCTTTTTGGTCATGCAAAAATTAAATCTTCCGGAAATTGATGCGAAGCTCAAAAAAGAGGAAGGCAAAGTATGGATTTTTGACATTATTCGGAAAAAGTATGTGGTTTTGACACCCGAAGAATGGGTGCGGCAACATTTTATTCACTTTCTGATCCATGAATTAAAATATCCTAAATCTCTTTTCCGAATAGAGAGCAGCCTTACTTACAACAAGCTTCAAAAGCGATCCGATATTCTGATTTTTGACAGAGACGGAAAACCGTGGATGTTGGTCGAATGTAAATCGGCTGATATCCGGTTGAGCCAAAACGCATTTAATCAAGTAGCTGTTTATAACATGACTGTGAACGCGAAATATATTGCCGTTTCCAATGGTAGAATACACTTCTGCTGCGAAGCAGCTAAGCACGGGGAGGCTTCAATTTTTTTGAATTCATTCCCCCAATTTAGCTAACAATTTTTTTCAGTCTAACATGGAAGGGAATTTATCTGCCCTAGTTTACACGGCTAAAAATCACCATTGGATATTTTATTTTAATTTGCCGACTATTCTAACCAATCACATTCATGAGCGAAAACTTTGGTAAAACTTGGTGGGGCCAGCAATGGCTCAATTCGTTGAGCAACATTGACTACGAAAATAGGTTGGCGCGGGGCAGCCGCTATGCCCGCAATGGTGCGGTCACAAAAATTGATATCAAACAGAACCAGATTAAAGCAAAAGTAGCGGGCAGCCGGCCAAAACCTTACAATGTGGATATTGTACTGCCACCGTTTTTCGATCCTGAGCTAAGTGAGTTCATACAGGCATTGGCAAAAAGGCCGACCATCATCTCCAAATTATTAAACCGCGAGCTGGACCCCGAAGTGTTGACCATTGCCGAAGGAATGGGGCTGAAGGTATTCCCCAAACAATGGACAGACTTTAAGATGCAGTGCTCTTGCCCCGACTGGGCGGTGCCTTGCAAGCATCTCGCGGCAGTGGTGTATAAGGTAAGTGCCGAAATTGACAACAACCCATTCTTGATCTTTAGTTTGCACAACGTAAACCTGGTGGATGAACTCAGTCAATTGGGTGTAGTGGTACACACCTCTACGGTGGAAATCCCCAAACTGGCCGATTTGTATTTTGATGCAAAAAAGAAGTTGACACCATTTAATCCTGACGATGCGTATCAAAAACTGTCTTTCGCCAAACTCTCGCCACTACATGAACCGCTTACAGCGTTGCTCTCTGATTTTCCTGCCTTTTACCAGGGCGCTGGAAACTTCAAAGAAAAATATGCCGGCAAAATAGCACGTGTAGTGAAGAACGCCCAAAAGGTAGTGCAGGGAAAAGTATCTCTCGAAAACCTTTTTATCAAGGCCACACAGCAAGGCCAAAACATTGAACATCGCACCAATAACAAAATCAGCATAGACGAGCAGTACCAATCCAAGGTGTGGGTAAATGAAACCGATTTTTCGTTTTTGGATTTCGCAAAACAAATGGCGCAAATTCATTCGTCAAAGATTGCAGATTACCAACCCTCGACCGCTTCGTTGCACACGGTCTTGCATTTTTCCATTCACCTATTAAGCAAGGGTGCCGTGGTGCCACAAATAGTGCAGTTGCCAAATAAAGATTTCACTATTCGCTGGCTGCCGGCCATGCTCAGCAAAGAGGTGCGCCACTTGGTAAATAAATTGGAGAGCATTCTACCTCCTAAGATTTTTCTTTGGGAAGAGAAGAAAAAGGACCGCGCCATCAATAAGAATCAGGCGTTTAATTTACTGTCGTTGTTTCTCACAGAGATGATTCATATCATGGAAGAACTACCCCTCCCCGATATGTTTCTGGATTTATTTTTTAGAAAAGGAAACTACGCATTTAAAAAACCGGGTGAAGAAGCGTTGAGCGGTGGCATAATGGCCTGGACGCAAAAATATTTTATCACGCAGGGCAATCACAAGCCACAGATTGTGGTAGAAGAGCTACCGAATAGTGATTTTAAAATCACTATCAATATACAAGACAACAAACCTACTACCGTAGCGGTGGGTGTTTCGCTAAAGGATATATTGACCCAGAAAAAATTTGATGATAGGCGTTATGAAATCTTGCAGAGCCTCACCCAGTTAAGCCCCTTCATAACGGGGCTGGATGGGCACATCAACTCACAGGGCGAGGAGGCGATCATTATGAAAAGCGATACGTTCGCACCGTTTTTGATGCAGATGATACCGACAATTCAATTATTGGATGTGGATATTCTCTTGCCGAAATCGCTGCAAGGGATTTTGAGGCCGAAGGCAAGTTTAAAAATCAAAAAGAAGGCGGGTGGCAAATCATTCATAAACCTTGGGCAGTTGTTCAGTTTTGATTGGCAGGTGGCCATAGGCGATACCGTGATGGATGAGGCCGAGTTCAAGAAACTGCTCAGCAAGTCGGAGGGGTTGATCAAATACAAAAGCCAGTACATCTACGTAGATCAACAGGACTTGCAAAAGATATATAGCCACTTTGCAAACACACAAGAGCTTTCGGCATTCCAAATGCTACGTGCGGCTCTCAGTGGAGAATACCTGGGGAGTGCCATCAGCCTTACCGATGAAGTTAAAGAACTGATCAAAGAGCTGACCAATTTCAATGAAGTGGCTCTGCCCAAAGGCATCCAGGCGCAACTTCGACCTTACCAGCACCGCGGCTTTTCGTGGATGTACCGCAATTCAAAAATTGGTTTTGGTTCAGTACTGGCCGATGACATGGGGCTTGGAAAAACACTTCAGGTGATTACCACGCTGCTCAAATATAAAGAAGATGGGTTGCTTGAACAGGAAAAAGTATTGGTGGTAGCCCCTACCGGGCTTTTGACCAACTGGCAAACTGAGATCGAGAAATTTGCGCCCACATTGAAGGCAAAAATATATCACGGCACAAAACGGAGAATAGAAAAGGAGGATGAATTTGATGTGTTGATTTCATCCTACGGAATCGTGCGCAGCGATGCCACCGAACTCAAAAAGAAAAAGTGGTACTCACTGGTTATAGATGAAGCACAAAATATAAAAAACAGCAACACCGATCAGGCCAAAGCCATAAAAACGATTAGTGCCAGCCATTTCATTGCCATGAGTGGCACGCCAGTAGAGAATAGGCTGAGTGAACTGTGGAGCATTATGGATTACAGCAACCGCGGGCTGATGGGCAACAGCAAAGAGTTTGACGAAATCTACGGCAATCCGATCCAGCAATACAATGATGTGGCTGTGGCCGAGTTGCTCAAGAAAGTAACCGCTCCGTTTATGATGCGTAGGC
The DNA here is from genome assembly GCA_021299455.1 of Flammeovirgaceae bacterium. Classification (GTDB taxonomy): domain Bacteria; phylum Bacteroidota; class Bacteroidia; order Cytophagales; family Cyclobacteriaceae; genus ELB16-189. The sequence goes on from JAJTGQ010000023.1 coordinate 7,030, forward strand.
TGAAGTCAGATAAAAGCATTATCTCAGATCTGCCCGATAAGATCGAAATGGATTGCTACTCTGTGTTGGCTAAAGAGCAGGCCAGCTTGTATGAGAAGACACTGCAAAAAGCCATGAGCGATATTGAAGCTATAACAGGCAGCGACAGCAAAGCCTTATTTGTGCGGCAAGGGTTGGTGCTGCAAATGATTTTGGCCTTAAAGCAAATCTGCAACCACCCCACGCAGTTCCTCAAAAACAAAATAATGGATGCCTCGCTCAGCGGCAAAATGGATTTACTCTTCGACAAGCTCGACAGCATTGTGGAAAGCGGTGAAAAAGTTTTGATTTTCAGCCAGTTTACTGAGATGGGCAACCTGCTCAAGCATTTTATTACTGAACGTTACAAAGAAGAACCCTTGTTTTATCACGGTGGCTGCAACCTAAAACAGCGCAAAGAAATGGTCACCAGTTTTCAAGAAAATAGGGCCGATAAAATATTTCTGCTCTCACTGAAAGCAGCCGGCACTGGACTTAACCTCACAGCCGCCAACCATGTGATACACTACGACCTTTGGTGGAACCCTGCCGTAGAAGCACAAGCCACCGACCGCGCTTATCGGTTAGGGCAGAAAAGTAACGTGATGGTGCACCGGTTTATCACCAAGAATACATTTGAAGAACGCATCAACGACATGATACAAGCCAAAAAAGCGCTGGCCGAAATGACAGTTTCTGCCGGAGAGAACTGGATCGGAAACCTGAGCAACAGAGAACTGAAGGAATTGTTTACGATGGGAGTTTAACTCAATGGTTGACTCGACAATCAACAAATAGATCAAGGTAGTTTTTTGTCAACTCAATCAAGTCTTTTTATTCTTCGCAACGTCTCTGCCTCGTACCGCGCCTTTTTTTGATGCGTTTGCATAAAACCCCGGTACCGGAATTCGCGAATAGATAGTTTCGGCTAACATTTCAATAAAGCTGTAGAAAAATCAATTTTCCGTTGGAAAGAAATACGAGAATACCTGATAGGGGTATTTTTCGTAGTATACATTATCTTCGTTGATCGTGTAACCTTGTTTAAAATGTGCAGTACTTTGTTTCAATAACTCAGTTGCCTCATCAAACTTGGCCAGTTTAGCTACTGAAAGGGCTTTGTAATACTCTGCATCAGAGAAATTGGTATAAACGGCCAGCGATTGATCAAAGAATTTTATCGCCTCTTGGTAATTTTCTAGTTCCATATAAGCAATTCCCAAATAGAACAAATCAAGGTAATGCACCCAACTATTCCCGCTCGTCTTTTTCGTGTACTCAATACTTCGCGTTATGTGGTCAACTGCCTTTTTGAAATCGTTAAGCTGTAAATAACAAAGCCCGGTATAAAAATCATACGAATGATCCATCACATGGGCGTACTCACCTTTTATTCTTTTGGAGAGCTTGAAGTCGTTGATCGCGCCAGAATAATCTTTAGAGAAGATACATTTCATGAAGGCTTGGTAGTCGATGTACTGAAGCGAATCAAGTTGTACCGCTTTATTTAAAAATGGTATTCCTGTCTCATACTTTCTCTGTTTAAAAAGTGGCATCGCTTTTTGTTGATAGTAATAAGCGACTGTCGGGTTCATCTGAATGGCAGAATCCAAATATATTTGCCACTCGCGTGAGAAATAGTTGTATTTGTGAGCTCCATTGGTCAAGTACTTTTCAGTGACTAACTTTTCGTCAGGATAAATTTTTGTTTTGATTTCTTTCTTTTGCGCATGAGAAGAACAACTAATGCAAATGAATAAAAAGAGAAAGTGGGTTCTCATAATTAACAATAGAATTTGATTTTCCTCTACGAACCTCAGCGTCCTCTGCATCTAAATTTTTAACCGCAAAGGGCGCAAAGAAAATTCACACAAAGTTCGCTAAGTATCTACTTTAAGCCAAAAACTCCTTCACGTCCGAATAAGGCGTGTTGAATGCATCTGCAACCGCTTTGTACACCACCTTGCCATTGATTACGTTCAACCCTTTTTTCAAATCAAGATTCTCAGCACACGCTTTTTTCCATCCTTGTGTCGCTAATTTAATGGCATAAGGCAGTGTTGCGTTGGTCAATGCAAGCGTTGAAGTATATGGCACTGCGCCAGGCATGTTGGCCACGCAATAGTGAACGACATCATCAATAATGTAAGTAGGATCTTCGTGAGTAGTAGGTCTGCACGTTTCTATGCAGCCCCCTTGATCGACCGCTACATCTACCAGCACAGTTCCTGGGCGCATCGTCTTCAGCATGTCGCGGGTAATTAGCTTCGGAGCTTTAGCGCCCGGTACGAGCACACCACCGATAATCAGATCGTGCGTCTTCACCAATTCACGTAGTACATATTCATTAGATACCATCGTGTGAACATTTTTTGGCATCACGTCATCTAAATAGCGCAAGCGATTTATGTTTACATCGGTGATAATGACATCGGCACCCATTCCTGCCGCCATCTTTGCTGCGTTCGTTCCCACTACACCACCGCCTAAGATCAATACTTTTGCAGGCATCACTCCGGGTACACCACCTAATAAAATTCCTCGTCCTTTGAGAGGCTTCTCCAAATATTTCGCACCCTCTTGAATAGACATTCTACCAGCCACTTCACTCATCGGGATTAGCAATGGCAAACTTCCATCTAGGCGTTCAACGGTTTCATAAGCGAGGCAAACAGATTCTGTTTTCACCATCGCGTGGAGCAACGGCTCATAAGACGCAAAATGGAAATAGGTAAACACCAGTTGATCCTTTCTAATCAAGCTGTATTCTTGCTCAATTGGTTCTTTTACTTTCATGATCATTTCTGCAATGGCAAAAACTTCTTGTGCAGTAGAAAGTATTTTTGCCCCCGCATTTTTGTACTCTTCATCACTAAATCCGCTGCCTTCGCCCGCTTTGGTTTGCATATTCACGGTGTGGCCACGCTTGGAAAGTTCGGCTGCACCTGCAGGGGTTAGCGCTACGCGATTTTCGTTGTTTTTGATTTCTTTGGGAACTCCGATGATCATATGAATGGGATTAAAGTGTCTATTTCCTGTTTTTCAAACGAGTGCGCAAATATACGTGCTATAATTGGGAGCATCAATAGCTTCCCATTCAGTTTGTAACATTGAAGGAATTGCAGAACTTTCGAGATCGCCTAATTATAAATTCTAGCCCTGGATTTCTGTGGGCTGTTATAAGTTCTAAAAGTGAATGAAAAACCTGTTTGCATTCTATGGATCGTTACGATTTGGCTTATCAAATCACACAGTATATGCTTCCTTTTTGAAGTATAGATTTACCGCCTGGATAAAAGGGTATGAGATGTATTCGCTTGGTGATTTTCCTTTTGCGATCAGAACGGATGAGTCAGCTGATAAAATGTTGGTGGAGGTTTTTGAAATTGACAATGCAGAAGTAGGAATGCAGATCGATCAGCTCGAACTTGGTTATGGTTACCACAAAGAAACAATTGTAATAGAAGGACAGTCGGTGACGATTTATCTGTTCAAAGAAAAAGCAAATTATCCTAAGGTGAATGAAGGTGACTGGGTGAAATTCTTTCGAGGATAGATTGATTGTCATTATTTTATTTGGTCAATTTTTGGTTCTTTGAACCCTCGTTGGTTTTTCTCTACTTTTGAAAAATAAATTGCACACGTTTGAGCTACACAAAAACTGATTTTCCTATGGTATCAGCTAAAAAGGCAGCTGAAGTGCTGGCCGACTACCAACTCGTGTGCGAAAGCCGTGAGGCCAGTTTGTTGGGGCGGAAGGAAGTCTTCATGGGTAAGGCCAAGTTTGGAATCTTTGGCGATGGAAAAGAAGTGGCTCAAATTGCGATGGCCAAAGTGTTTCGCAATGGAGATCATCGCGCTGGTTATTATCGCGACCAAACATTTATGCTGGCAATTGGTGAGATGACACTTCACCACTATTTCGCTCAACTGTATGCACACACCGATGTTCATGCAGATCCGGCATCTGCCGGTAGGTTGATGAACGGTCACTTCGCCACACGTATGCTCGATGAGCAGGGCGAGCTAAAAAATATTTCACAACTGAAGAATAGCAGTGCTGATATTTCTCCTACCGCAGCGCAGATGCCAAGGTTGGTAGGTCTGGCGTATGCATCCAAGTTATTCCGAAACAATGCCTCACTTTCTGCATTCACAAATCTTAGCACCAACGGAAACGAAATTGCGTTTGGCACGATTGGCAACGCATCTACCTCCGAGGGAATGTTTTTTGAAGCCATCAATGCAGCGGGCGTTTTGCAGGTGCCTATGCTGGTTTCTGTTTGGGACGATGAGTATGGGATTTCTGTTCCAAAAGAATACCAAACCACAAAAGGTAGTATTTCAAAAATTTTAGCTGGCTTTCAGCGCGACAAGAAAGATAAAGGGTACGAACTGTTTACGGCCAAAGGATGGGACTATGAAGAGCTTTGCAGAGTGTATGCAAAAGCAGAAAAGGTCTGTCGCGAAGAACACGTTCCTGTCATCGTGCATGTGGTGGAGATGACGCAGCCTCAAGGACATTCCACGTCAGGATCACACGAAAGATATAAAACAAAGGAAAGATTAAACTGGGAGACACAGTTCGATTGCATTGCAAAAATGCGCGAGTGGATCATTGAGCAAGGTATCAGTACGGCTCTTGAGTTGGATGAAATTGAAAAAACAGCTAAGGCCACCGCCAAAAGAATAAAGGATGAATCCTGGAAATCGTTTAATCAAGGCATTCAAGAAGATCAGAGCGCGCTGATAAACCTACTGGAGCAAGCAGTGGCAGAGCATCCAGAGTTGAATGATATCCTTTCGATCTTGACTAAAACGATCAACCCCGCTCGTTATGACGCCATTAAAGCGGCAAAGGCAACCATGCGATTTTTGATAAGTAAGCAGTCCACGGTAAAACCTCAGCTGGTAGAATGGCTTGAAAAAGTAGCGACTGAAAATGAAGATCGGTATAATTCCTATTTGCATAGTGCTTCCGAATGGTCTGCGCTCAAAGTGGTGGGAATTGCGCCTACTTATTCTGAAAAATCTTCGCTGGTGGATGGTCGCGAAGTGCTTCGTGCTTGTTTTGCAGAAGCATTGGAACGTGACCCAAGAGTATTGGCTTTCGGTGAAGATGTAGGAAAAATTGGGGATGTGAATCAAGGCTTTGCCGGATTGCAAGAAAAATTTGGCGAGCTGCGCGTTACCGATACAGGTATTCGTGAATGTACCATCGTTGGTCAGGGGATAGGTCTCGCTTTGCGCGGATTGCGCCCGATCGCTGAGGTTCAGTACCTAGATTATCTGTTGTACGCCATCCAAATACTGAGTGACGATCTGGCCAATTTACAATATCGGACAAAGGGAGGGCAAAAGGCACCACTTATTGTGAGAACACGCGGCCATCGGTTGGAAGGTGTATGGCATGCAGGATCGCCCATGGGCATGATTCTGAATAGTCTTCGTGGCATGTATGTGCTGGTGCCTCGCAACATGGTGCAGGCCGCTGGCTTTTATAATACGCTTTTAAAATCCGATGATCCGGCACTGATTATCGAATGTCTAAATGGCTATCGATTAAAGGAGAAATTGCCTGATAATATTGGTGAGTTTACCGTACCGTTGGGGGTGCCTGAAGTATTGAAAGAGGGTACCGATGTAACCATTGTTACCTACGGATCGATGTGTCGAATCGTTTTAGAGGGCGTAGCCGAATTGGAAGAGAAAGGTATTTCGTGTGAAGTGATAGATGTGCAGACGTTGTTGCCGTTTGACGTCAATCATACTGTTTTAGAATCGGTGAAAAAAACCAATCGCGTGGTGTTTGCTGATGAAGATGTGCCGGGCGGTGCCACAGCGTTCATGATGCAGCAGGTGCTGGAGGTGCAAAAAGCTTATCGCTATTTGGATTCGGCTCCCTTGACGATCGCTGCCAAAGAACACCGACCTGCTTATGGCTCGGATGGCGATTATTTTTCGAAACCCAATCCGGAAGAAGTTTTTGACAAGGTATACGAGCTGATAAGTGAGGCGCTTCCTGATAGATTTCCTTCTGTTTACTAGGTTTTACTAGATAAGGAGTAATCCTACAACAAATTCTATACTACTGACTACACTTTTTAACTGATTGAAGAGTGAATGTCTTTGACTCAACTACATTACTTTTATTTAAGGCTTTATCCACTATACTGATTTTAAGTCTCAAGGTTTTTGTGCTAAACAGAAAGTCTAACCCAAAAGACCTCATAGAATAAGTCATCTTTCCGTCCAGGGGATTGCTCTTACCTGGATCTTTTGATAACACCGGAAAACGCCCGTTAAACCCTTTAGTATCGCAGCTTGGTGGTTGAAAATAAGCTGCTGGATCAAACTTTGTAAAAGAACCATCTTGATTTTGAGTTTCTATATCAACGAAAATATTAAAATAATATTCGTTATACTCAACGTAAAATGTATCTCGGACTCCCCCTACTCGTTCAACTGTCCAATTTTTACAGTTAAAGGGAGAAACATAATCAGGTAGAGGTTGTCCATTAGTTCCCTGAAGCGTTGGGTTAAGTTTTTTCGTTTTGTATGTGACTAACTTATTTTGAAATGTAAAAAAATTTCTAAAGACATATTTGCCAACCGTGTCCCGCTGAGCGAGCCCGAGATCTCCGTCTCCGTCTTTAAACTTTAGACTAACAACCAGCTCATCTTGCACGTCCACTTTAGTGGATTTTAAAAAGCATATCTCATCATTTAGAATTTCAATTTGTGGACCTATTGGGTAAGTAGGAGCATTGAAGCATCCACCCATAATAGAAACGGACAATACTGCAAAAGCGAAGTTACTTATTGATCTCATTTTCTAAATTTGTCTAAAGTTTTTGCTTTGCCTTCCATCCAACAATTTACGTCTTCACTTTCAACCATCAACGAACACAACTTTGGAGATATTGCTCTGTCTCTATTTCAATTCCAGGCCGAGTACAATAGGGTATACAATTCCTATCTGAAAAATCTACAGCTTGATTACACAAAGATAACGTCAATTCAGCAAATACCGTTTTTGCCTATTGAATTTTTTAAAACGCAGCGGGTGGCCTCTGGCGAATGGAAACCGGAAGCCGAATTTTCAAGCAGCGGCACAACGGGAGCAACTACAAGTCGGCATCTTGTTTGGAGCCTGCCATTCTACTTTTCCCACGCTGAGTTCACCTTTGAGCGTTTTTTTGGCCCGTTGAAGGACTGTGCTATTTTGGCGTTACTCCCCTCTTATTTAGAGCGCGAAGGTTCTTCGTTGATTGCGATGATCACGCATTTTATTAGGCAAACCCACTCTGAGCATTCTGGCTTTTACCTGCACAATCAAGAAGAGTTGCTGATCAAGTTAGAGGCCCTTCGGGAGAGTAGAAAAAAAGTGATTTTGTGGGGCGTTTCTTTTGCACTGTTGGATTTGGCTGAAAAATTTGAGATCGACTTGAGCCATTGTATGGTGATTGAGACGGGAGGTATGAAGGGTAGGCGCAAAGAATGGATTAGAGAGGAACTGCATGGCTTTTTGTGCCAACGCTTCAATGTGGCGCAAATTGGCTCAGAATATGGAATGACAGAGTTGATGTCTCAAGCCTACTCGATGGGGAACGGGGTCTATGCAACCCCGCCCTGGATGAAAATTGATATCCGCGAGATCAACGACCCCTTCTCCACAGTTGTTCCGGGCAAAGCAGGGGGAATAAATATTATTGATTTAGCCAACGCCCATTCCTGCGCTTTTATTGAAACTCAAGATTTAGGTAAAATAAACCAAAACGGTTACTTTGAGGTACTTGGAAGAATAGACAATAGCGATGTGAGGGGATGTAATCTTTTGGTTGGGTGAACGTTACACTCGTTAAACCGCCTTTTTACATCGTTTAAATTTGTTTCGAATAAAAAGAATCCTATTTTTGCAATATCCAAAGCCACAACCATGAAAAAAATCTTAGCTTTCGTATTACTTGCATCTTTTCTATCTGCGTGCAGCCAATACACTTGCCCTACTTACAGCAAGAAAGAGTTGAAGAAAACAGTTCCTCAGAACAGGATCTAGCCTGTTAAAGGTACTTTTTTACATCTTTTAAGCTGATTATTGGGTCGCCCATAATCACAAGCCTCTCTGTCACATTTCTAAGTTCGCGGATATTTCCTGTCCACGGGTGCTTTTCAAGTTCATTGATGGCGTCTGCTTTTATTTCTTTTTTCTTGGCACCTGTTTCGGCAGCAATATCGCCCAAGAACTTCTCAACCAATAAGGGAATATCTTCTTTTCTTTCAGCGAGCGAAGGTACTTTGATCAATATCACCGATAATCGATGGTAAAGATCCTCCCTAAATCTGCCTTCCGCAATTTCTTTTTTGAGGTCTTTGTTGGTCGCAGCCAGTACGCGCACGTTGACCACCGTATCCCTTTCGCCACCCACACGCGTTATCTTGTTTTCTTGTAGCGCACGCAGAACTTTTGCTTGCGCTGAAAGCGTCATATCCCCAATTTCGTCTAAGAACAAAGTGCCACTCTCAGCCTGCTCAAATTTTCCAATTCGCTGTTTGATGGCCGATGTGAATGAACCTTTTTCATGTCCGAATAACTCGCTTTCAATTAGCTCAGATGGAATGGCGGCACAATTGACCTCTACAAACTCAAATTTTGACCGATTACTTTTTTCATGAATTTGTCGAGCCACCAATTCTTTTCCAGACCCATTTGGTCCGGTGATCAATACTCTTGCCTCCGTAGGCGCGACTTTTTCAATCATCGTCATCACCTCTTGTAGTGCTTCAGAGCGGCCAATCATTTCGTACTTGTGTGAGACTTTTCTCTTCAATGACTTTGCCTCTTTCACCAGTGTATTCTTGTCGAGTGCATTGCGTACTGTCAGAAGCAATCGATTTAGGTCAGGTGGCTTTTGCAGAAAATCATACGCACCCATTTTGGTAGCATCCACGGCAAGTTCAGTGCTTCCGTGAGCAGAGATCATTACAAACGTAGTATTAATTCCTTTTTCTTTTGCCTTTTGCAAAACTTCCATACCATCCATTTTTGGCATTTTGATGTCGCAAATGGTCAAGTCATAATTTTCACTTTCTAACTTCAGCAACCCCTCAGCACCGTCTTTGGCCTCATCAACAATTAGTCCCAACTCTTTTTGATCTTTGAGAATATCTTTGAGTACTGAGCGGATGCTGGCTTCGTCTTCGATCAATAGTATTTTAGGCATAAATGGATTTAAGATTTATGATTTGAAGATCCAAGATGTAGATAAACGTTAGATTTTAAGTCATCGACAAGCAAAATCTAAAATCTTACTTCTTAAAATCTAAAATAAAAATAATGCAAGCCTGTAAGCCGGGTCCTGTCCCCGACAAGTCGGGGTCTTATCATTTATCTAGTCCTGACGTTGCCATCGGGATCTATCAGCCTACCCATGGCGCTCATCGAAATGAATCACGAGCCGCGATCTCCGCTAGGAGGCGCCACTTATTTGGCCTTTCAACCTGTAAGGTTTACCATGCGTTCGAAATCACTTTCGAGACCGGTGAGCTCTTACCCCACCTTTTCACTATCACCCTGACGGCAAGCATCAGGGCTACTTATTTTCTGTGGCACTTTCTGTTCCGCCTAGGCGGGCCTTCCCGTTAGGAAGTACAGCGCTCTATGTTGCCCGGACTTTCCTCCCCGACTAGTCGGGGCGATAAGACGGCTTGCATTACCGTAAAGGTACGAGGGTTTTTAGACTTTTATATAGAAGGCCTGCAGCCAACATGGCATAGCCGTAAAAAAGTTTTAATGAATGTCAGACCCTGTCAACTTCATTTCGTACTGATCCCCCAGATTTGCAACTTCTTGTAGCATTTCTTTGATTGTTTCTTCCGTCAGGTTATCAAGAGAAGCCACCGCTTCTACTTGCAAATAGTTTTGATTGATCACAAATCGGCAATAGTTAAAAAAGGCCGTTTGTTCTAATAACATCTTGTAGTCAATCGTTAGCGAGGAGGAACAGACTTTGGAATTCAGTGAAATCAACTGCCGATTATACAGTTCATTTTTTTTGATCGTGCCTAACACTGTTTGAAAGCGCCCACCCGAAACAGGCATGATAACAATAGACTGAAGACTGTCGTATTGGGTGAATTGTCCGCCAATTTGCTCAGCGTAGTTCTTCATAATTGCGGTTAAGTCCATGGTTCGGGTGTTTGGCGGGTAAGTTAGTAAACCCGATCAATATTTTCTAACGAAACCAGGTTCAACTAGTTCCCTCCATCTTTCTCAGGTCCTGCATCTTTTTGTTCCTCAGCCTTTGTCTCTCGCCTTTTGCGTTCCCGAGTGCGGGTGATGAGATCAAGCCAATTATTGAAGTTTTGCGTATGAGCCAAACTGACACCCGCACTAATTGTTGACTGGCTTCCTAGTGAACTTGTTAGCTGATTGATATTTGTTCGATTGAACATTTTTACTTTGAATTTTCCATCTGGGGTCAATAAATAATCTACCGTCCAATCCCCTAATAAATTGGACACCTCTGATCTGGCGTACTGATTCCCAAACGTTCCATCGCGCGTGACACGCAAGCGCCCGCCAAAAAAGGAATAGGACAAACGAAGTTGAAAGGTGTTAAAAGCCTCCTGGTCAAAACTGGGCAGGTCAAAGTCTATTTCAAGATTTTCGTCTACCTGGGTTAGCCAGTAACTGAGCTGATTGGAGAGTAGCTCACTGACACTCCGCGTTAGGTCGGCACCGCTGGCGGTGAACGCATCAAGAGATGAAAAACGCTTCAAAATAATCAAACTGAATACCTGTTTTTGTAATTCTTGTTCATCCAGCTTGGCCTTGAATTGCTGAAAGGACATTTTCAATTGCACCGGGGCGTCACCGTCCATTGGAACGGAGTTGGGGAGATCGTTTGCCACGATATCAAAATTTATTTGTGGCCCCAGCATTGGACCCTCCAGCTTTAGTAACACCTCAACAGGGTACTTCCTCCGCATTTGCGGTGAATTTTGTTGTGCTTCATTTAAACTTAAGATCGGGCTAAGTGAAGCAAGCTGCTTATAACTTGCATTAAGCGCCAGTTGCCCGGTATAAGGATCTCCCGTCCAGCTAATTCGACTGCCTTTGTTGATAGTAAATTCTTTATTGATAACATCATAAAGTGTGAAGTTGTAGTAACCTCTTTCAAATTCATACAATCCAAACATGGTGAATTCTCCCTTCGTATCGAGTTGCAGGCGAATATCGCCACGGCCATAACCCCTGATAATATCGCCCGACTTGGCATTAAAGATAATTTCAGTGTAGGCGTCTGGTGTAATGTCGAGATTCAAGTCCATGGTTATTCCGGTGGGTTGTGATTTGGCCTTTTTCGCTGCTTCATTTTTCTCTTTGTTTTCCTCGCTGAGGTTAACGAATGAAATAAATTCCTTTTTTTCGGCCGATTGTGTGTTATTCATTGGAATCAAAATTCGTGTTTTCTTATCCGATCGGGCCGTTGCAGATATCTTCATGTTCTCGAGCGGCCCGAGAATATTTAGGTCACCAGTGGCATACGCCTGCCCATAAAAAAGACTGTTGTCTTTTGCGGAAGTGTTTAGCAGTTGAAAGTTTGAAAACTCAGCATTTAGCACAATTCTAAATTTCGAATAATTTTTGTGGGTTAGAAACCCTCGTAACTTTGATTTGTTCTTGAAGGCATCTGCCAATTCGATATCGTCAAAAATAATCTGTGTAGAGTTCATGCCCAATTTGCCAGAAAAAGAATATAGAGTTCTCAAATAGTCTATCATAATTTGACCATCTTCAATTACGCCATCGCCATTCACGAGCGGCTTGCTGAAATCGCCTGTGATTAGGTATTCGCCAGATAATGTGCCGTCAATTTCTGAAAAAATCCCTCGGAGAAACGGCTCAATGATCTTTAAGTTGGTTTTTGCCAGGCTTGCCTTTACGAATAGTGGGCTTTCTTTTTTAGGATTGTAAAAGCCAATCAACGAAACCGTTCTTTTACCCAATCGATCGATTGTAAAATCAATGTCGAATTGTTGCTCGTCACGGTTCCAATTATTTTTTCCATTTAAATCACCAATCAAAAAATTGTTCACCGTCAAGGCACTGATTGAAACATCGTTCTGAAGGAACGGGTTAGTATACACATCTCGTATTTTTACCTCGCCATTAACAATCCCGCTGAATTTTTCCGAACTAATGGCGTCAAGAATATTTAAATTTAAATTGCTCACCTTTAGCGTTAGCTGGCGATCATTTTCTTCTGAGAGAAAGCCATTCAACAAGATCGATTCGTTCTCATTTTTCAATTCAAGATCGTGAATGGACCATTCTTTTCCGTTGTTTAAAAGGTAATTTTTTTGGTTGACTTTCCACTCTTTGTCCAATGCACGAACGCGAGTAGGCAATATCTTTATTTTGACACTATCTTTTAAAAAGTCTATTTCAGATTTGAGTCTGAGTAAGTTCGTAGTGCCTACCTGGTTTGCATCGAGGCTAAAATTGATATGATCGTTGTTCCAAACGATTTCCGAAAACAGATCTTTGGTGGAGAATGTATTGGCCAGTTGCTGTTTTTGAGAGGTAACAGAAAGTACCGCGAGTACGCTTACGCTATCCCGAATTTTAGATCCGGAAAATTCGATCTCGTTCTTAAAAAAAAATCTACTGCCAATGCTGATTGTATCTATGGTAGAGTAGGCGCTCAGAAAGGATGTCAATCCATTATTAAACTGCCCGACAATCTTTGTGTTCTTGGAGATAGACGCATTAATTCCTGCTAACGTTACCAAGGGGTTGATGTCGTTTAATTTGAGTTCAAAATTTGCTTGATACCCTTGAATGCTTTTTGGTTTTTGTGAATAGTAAGAGGCAATGGTCGCCTTGTCATTCTTCACATTTAGTTTTAACTCATTGTATAATCTGGTTAAATCTTTGAATAGTGTTGAGTAGTAATATTGACCACGCAACGTGGCATCGAACAGTGAACTGCGGAGGTTTAAAATTCTACCGTCTTTATCATGCAGAGAGGTTAAGTGGATCGAATCCAGCTCCAGGCTTTGATCTTTGTAAGAAATGATCGAATTATTGAAATAGGCTTCTCCAAAAATGCTGTCGATCTGCAGTCCCTTAGTATCAATGTCCAGATAGGTACTTATCACCAAAGGGTCTTTTATGAGTCCTAATTTATCGAACTGAGCTGTATCCAAGCTTGCTTGAATCTTTACTCTATTAACACCTTTTCGCAGATCGATCGAACCGTTTGCATTAAATTGTAAATTGGGGTCATCAATTGTCATTTGTCCGCTAAACAATTGGCTGGCGAATCGTGCCTTGGTTGAAATATTCGCATAGTTATATCCAAGTATACCAATTGAACGGATTTTACCATTGAGAAAAAAATCAGCAGATTGTTCGGTCAGACCTGTCCCGCGAATCTGGCCAGTTAGGTTTACATTCTGGAAAGTCGTGGTGTCTTTAAAATATTGCCCTAGCCGAAATTCTTGCAATGATAGATTGCCAGTGTAGGAAGACTTTTCAACAAATTCTTTATTGATTTTCAAGTTAATGTCCGACCTAATTTTGCCAAGGGTGCCATTGAAATCTCCGTTTGCTACAAAGTCGGTCAAAAAACCTGTGAATTTCCCTTTTAAAGCAAACCGATTCAAGGGCTTTATAGCTTTGAAAATATTTTCCGGAAACAGAAAAGATAAATCATTAATGTTCACCGCGCCTTGTTTGACATCTAACTCTATAAATGTTTCAGCAATAGATGGAAGTCCGTCCATTTGCAGTTTACCCGCGATTGATGTAGAACCAAGTTTGGCGAGCATGTTTTGGTAATTGAAACGCGCGATTCTACCCGAAATATTTCCCTCTAATTCCAGGGGTATTGGTAATGGAGATTTGCCTCCGCTAAAAAGCGCCAGATCTTCCGGATGAAGAACTGTCTTCTTTAGCCTTGCGTTGATTCCAACTTTTCGATTAAAATCCGAAAGATCAGCCTGTGATTTGAACTTGAATATAACAGTATCAGAAATGAAGCTTTTCCCCACGTCCATTTGAAGGTTCAAAAACTCCATGGACGTTTGTGAGATCAAAAAGAACGTTTTCAGATTGTTGACTTGAAGTCCGGTTTTTTTGTCTTTTGCTTGAAGTGAGTTTACATCAAATTGTATCGTGTCACCAATCACTTTGAAGGCTTGCAGATCGGCCTCCAAACCCAATTTAAAGTGATAATAGTCGAAGCCATTTTTTATAGAATCGCTCTCCGTCTCATTATAGGCAAAATCGATATTTGCGAGATTTATCTCTCCGATGTTTATTTTTGGGGGCTGACTCGTTGATGTAGATGGCGGCCCATTCAAGCGATCAATAAAAATATTGATATTCAAATTTCTTGAAGTGTCGTTTTCTTGAATTGTTTTCAAGTAGACATTTGCGCCTTTTAGTTCGGCCGCATCGATATTGATGTTGTTCTGTTCCAAAATACTGGTGAACCGAAAATTAATGTTGATATTTTCAACAGCAATCATGGTATTTTCTTCACTGTCTTTGATTTCAAGGCGCTCAATTTCCAACTGATCATACCAGCGCAGATAAAACTTCCCTACGGTGATCTTGAAACCGAGCACATTTGAAAATTTACGGGTATAACGATTGATAAGCCCCTCTTGAACGGCTGGTAACTGCAGTAGAAAAAAGGTCGTAACAGCCAAGGTAAGCACAAAGTATAGTGTGTATAGAAGTCCCCTTCGGAGCCACCGATACACGCGGATTTTAATAACTTGCAACCTCATTGTCTAATTACATGTATCCAACTATCCTGGCAATTGAGTCTTCCTGTGATGAGACTTCTGCGTCCGTTATACAACAAGGCAAGGTAGTTAATAATGTAATTGCCTCACAAAACGTCCACCAGAAATACGGGGGTGTAGTGCCCGAGCTTGCCTCACGCGCGCACCAACAGAATATCTTGTATGTTGTAAACGAAGCGATCATCACATCTGGTATCCAAAAATCAGATTTGCATGCGATCGCTTTTACCAGGGGCCCTGGCCTTTTGGGATCTTTGTTAGTTGGAGTGTCATTTGCGAAGGGCATGGCATTGGCTCTCGGTATTCCGCTGATTGATGTCAACCATATGGAAGCGCATGTGTTGGCACATTTTATTGCCCCACCCGCACCCGTTTTTCCCTTTCTTTGCCTCACAGTTAGTGGCGGTCATACGCAGATTGTGCTTGTGGAGGATTACCTTTGCATGCAGGTTTTGGGTGAAACACAGGATGATGCAGTGGGGGAGGCTTTTGATAAGGCCGCCAAAATGATGGGACTTCCTTATCCTGGTGGCCCACTGATTGACAAATACGCGCAGTTGGGTAACCCTAAAGCCTTTGCATTCGCTGATACCAACATGCCTGGTTTGAGCTTTTCATTCAGCGGCATTAAGACTTCTTTTTTGTATTTTTTGCGAGACAAAAAGAGAGAAGATCCCGATTTTGTTGAAAAAAACCTGAATGACATTTGTGCCAGCCTTCAGTTTCAGTTGGTAAAAATGCTGATTCAAAAAGTGATAGCGGCCTCACGGCAAACGGGTATCAAGCAGATAGCCATTGCCGGAGGTGTTGCAGCTAATTCAGGGCTCAGAAATGAACTTAAAGCTAGCGCCCAAAAATTCGGTTGGACGATTTATATTCCAGAGTTTCAATATTGCACAGACAATGCGGCCATGATTGCCATGGCTGCACATTTTAAATTTGTAAAGGGCATTTTTTCAAAAATGGATGTTTCACCGATAGCTAACATGGCCATAGAAAATAGATGAAATCAAATTTCAAATCAGGCGACCAAAAAATGTATAAAAAGAAAGTAACGGAAAATGATTTAGCCGCTTTTCATGGAGAGTTACTACATGCAGTATGTTCTACTTTTTCGCTTGCCAGGGATTTTGAATGGGCCTCAAGGCTTTTCTTTATTGAAATGAAGGACGATGATGAAGAAGGCGTTGGCACTTTTCTGAGTATAGACCATAAAAGCCCTGCTTTTGTTGGGGAAGAGATTACCTTTACTGCAACCATTGTCAAAATAGAGAAAAATGAACTCACCTGCATGATTGAATCGAGCGTGAACGGGCGACTAATTGCAGTAGGCACTACCGGTCAAAAGATGTTGAAAAAGGACAGATTAAAGCAATTGTTCACAAAGCCGATTTCATGAAGTCACGATTTACCAATGATATCAATATCAAGAATAGGCAAGCTTCTTTTCAATATGAATTGATAGAAAAATTCGTTGCCGGAATCGCATTGATGGGTACTGAGATAAAATCAATCCGAGAGGGCAAAGTCAACTTACAGGATGGCTTTTGTTTTTTTAACAATGGCCAGGTTTTTGCCAAGGGAATCAATATTGCACCCTATGCCCAAGGTACACACTACAATCATGAAGCCGCAAGGGAAAGGAAGTTGTTATTGAAAAAATCAGAGATAGGTAGGCTGGAAGGCAAAGTGGAAGAGAAGGGATTGACACTTGTGCCCATTCGTTTGTTTATTAACGAGCGTGGTTTTGCCAAGCTGGAAATTGCGTTAGCAAGGGGTAAAAAAACGCATGATAAAAGAGAGAGTATAAAGGAACGTGATGTCAAACGTGAACTTAGTAAATTGAAAATTAGATAGCATGGAGGTCAGTTATGGAGTTTGCCGGTTGTCAGTGGTAGCTGTTCGAAAAGAACAAAGTCACCAGTCGCTACAAGTAACGCAGCTATTGTTTGGTGACCATTACTTAGTAGCTGAGGAGGCTGGCGATGGATTGTGGCTTCGAATTACTATTTGTTTTGATGGCACCGAAGGTTGGATTGAACGGAAACAGCACCATGCGATCTCGCAAGAATATTTTGAACAAATCAATACGACTGATTTTAAAATTACAACCGATATTTGCTCAACGATCTTGTATAAGAAATCGCCCATTACCATTTTATTAGGTAGTATCGTTCCCATTTCACAATCGGAGTTGTTTAAAATGGATGAACAATTTGCGTTTAATGGAGAAGCTAAAAGCTTGGGACAAAAACGTGATTTCGAATTTTTGAAGACAATTTCCTTGAAATATTTGAATGTGCCTGAACAGGAGGGTGGTAAATCTCCTTTTGGCGTTGACGGAGTTGGACTGGTTCAAATGGTCTATAGGGTAAGCGGTTATTCCATATCGCGTTCTCCTGAAAAACTTGTTAAACACCAAAAAACGGTGAAGAACATTGATCGTGTGAGGCCGGGGGACATCGCATTCTTTGTGTCGCGCAAAGAAGGAAAAGTAAAAACCGGCTTATTGCTAGAAGAGAATAAAGTTCTACACGCAGATGGTCGGGTTAAAATAGACCATTTGTTGGAAGATGGTGTGTTGGATACTGAGACTAAAATTTTCACACACGAACTTAAGTCGATCATTCGGATCCTGAACGATTAATCGCTGGCGTTGTTTTCAACTGTAAATCGTTTTATCTTACTGGCGTGAAACAAGTGGCGGATGTGACCATCCGTTTGTGTCAGGGCATAAAGAAACTTATTGCAGATGAACAGCAGAGTATTGGTTCTAAATCAAGACTTCAGTCCGCTGATGGTTTGCTCAGTAGAGCGGGCTTTTATTTTGGTATACCTAAACAAAAGCGAACTGGTTAGGCCAGCCAATGGGTATCGGTTGAATACGGTCACGCGGAGTTTTCAAATGCCCTCCGTTATTCGGTTAAATAGATATGTCAATGCGCCCTATAAAGGAGTGAATTTAACCCGTCAGAACATTTTTAAAAGAGATAATAATGAATGCCAATATTGTGGCACCAGACGAGACCTTACGCTAGATCATGTTATTCCAAGTTCGAAAGGAGGGCAGCACAGTTGGACGAATTTGGTAACGGCCTGTAAAAAGTGCAATGCCAGAAAGGGCGACAATACGCCAGAGGCCGCAGGGATGATTCTAAAGCGCAAGCCCTACAAACCAAGCTATGCGCTGTTCTTACGCGATGTTTCCGGGTTCAGTCACAATGAGTGGGATGAATTCTTAGAATCAAAGGCTTCCGCGTAGACTGAGGTTAAGGCTTAGGCTTTTTCAGCATCAAAAGATCGCCCGGAAAAGTAGAAATAATCCCCCTGACATAATCACCACCACCGGCACCGTCAAGAGCCAAGCGATCAGTATATTTCTTACCGTGTCAGCTTGGAGGTTTTTAATTCCCTTGCTTGCCACCATGCTTCCCGCAATGCCCGATGACAACACGTGTGTAGTGCTAACAGGCATTCCAAGGGCACTTGAAATGCCGATCGTGCTGGCTGCCACAAATTCAGCACTGGCCCCCTGTGCATAACTTAAATGCTCTTTACCGATCTTTTCACCGATAGTTTTTACTATTCTCTTCCACCCAATCATTGTCCCGATTCCAAGTGAGCATGAGATGCAGAGGATCACCCAAGTCGGAGAATAATCTGTTACTTTTCTAAGGTCGACCAGGCCTGCTAACAAAATTTCTTTATCAACTTTGCTTAAGCGTACTTCTTCCTTTTTTACAAGGGCTCTAAGACTTCGATCTAGCACCATTATATCCTTCCTCACCTCAAACTTTTTGGCTTTTTGGATGGATTCAGCTGTCGTGATTTTCGCAAAGTGAGCCTGCAGGTCATCAATATTGTAAAGCATGATGCCCAATGCCTTTCGATCTGGTTGTGAAAGAACGCTCGAATCTACGGTCACAAGCACTTGCTCCATTCTCGTTAGAGTAGTAGGCAAAGTGGTTACGTTTTGTGAACCATTCAGTGCAAAATAACCAGGCACAATCCCGATCAATACAAGCATAAAAAGACCTACCCCTTTTTGCCCATCATTGGATCCATGAAAAAAACTGACTAGCGTGCATGTGATGAAAAGTATACTTCGTATCCACCAGGGTGGTGGCTGGTTCTTTTTTGGTTCTTTGAAAAGCGCCTCGCCCGCTTCTGTTTTTTTAGTGACCGAGCGCAGAACAAACATCAGAATGATTGTGACTGAGAATCCAAACAAAGGCGAGATTAAAAGAGCAAGCCCTGTTTCCTCTACTTTCGCCCAATTTAGTGCCTCACCAGTTGCTTCAGTTAGGAAAGAAAAAGCAAGACCTACCCCGAAAATAGACCCAATTAGGGTATGGGAACTTGAGCAAGGTATCCCCAAATACCAGGTAAGCAAATTCCAGAAAATGGCTGTAATCAGCAATGCAAGCACCATGGCAATGCTGTGAGCAATATTTTGATCAACGAGCGTTTCGACTGGCAGGAGATTCACCACCCCCATTGCCACAGATATACCCCCCAAAAAGACGCCTAAAAAATTCCAACTACCAGACCAGATCACAGCGACCCACGGCTTCAGCGTATTGGTGTAAATAACGGTCGCCACGGCATTGGCGGTATCGTGAAACCCATTGACAAACTCAAACGCACAAACCGCTAGTAGGCAAAATACGAGAAGAATGGCGTAAGAAGTTTCTAATTCAAACATGGGGAATAGCTATAGATTTGCAATTGGGCGTCAAGATGCCTTTAAGAATTTGATTGTGCAATCAAAATTGATAGGATCAATATTATGTAAATGTTAACCTTTTAAGTTGACTTGGATCGACAAATGAATTCTTATCCATTTTCGGGCGATGACTTTTTTGGGTAAAAAAGGGTTATTTCAGTAGAAAATACCAATTATGAGAATTGAGATATTGGAAGTGGCAATGGCAATGTACCCGGAGAAGATCCTATTTCTGCCGGATAAAAAAATACTCTTGATCGCAGATCTTCATTTTGGGAAAATAAACCACTTCCGGAAATCGGGAATAGCAGTTCCTATGCGGGCTAACATGAAAAATGCGAGTCTACTCATTGATGCCATCGATTTACTTAAACCCGACCGCGTGATTTTTTTGGGTGATTTGTTTCACAGTTCCTACAACCAAGAATGGGAGACGCTCGCTCAGATTACCCATCACTTTTCTGCATGTTCTTTTGAACTGGTGATTGGAAACCATGACATTCTCTCCCTCGAAAAGTATTGCCAAAACTTATTGAAAGTTTCACATGAAGTAGCCATAGGCTCATTCATTTTGACACACGAGCCATTGCAAGATGTGCCTACCGGCATGTATAATATTGCCGGCCACATACATCCAGGCGTACGGCTGAAGGGAGGAGCGGGACAATCGTTGATGCTCCCTTGTTTCTATTTCCGAAATAATCAGGCCATTCTGCCTGCTTTTGGATCGTTCACTGGCATGGCAAAGATAAATCCTCAAAAAGGCGAAAGAGTTTTTGCGATCACAAAGGATAACGTGATCGATGTGAGTTCACCAGCGCTTTCTTAAAAACGACCAGCAATAACTATCTCTTTCGGCCTCTTCCCCGATTCCCCTTTCCCCCCGCACCATTGCCACCAGAGAAAATGAGTCCAATGGAAAACTCAAGCCCTGTGAAATCTACTTTTGCATCTTTAAAATCTACAGCAATTGTTTCGCTTGGGCTATTGAAATTTCCACCTGAGTAATTCCCTTTAAGGGGAAGGGGAGCGGTTCCTACCAGGTAGTTAACTTCCAAAGATATTTTCAATTGATTGGAAAATGGTATTGTTAATTCTGTTCCAAAATGGTATCCAAATCCAGGATTGTTTTCATAGCTCAAATTTGCATTTGCGAGGTCCCAGTTCTTTAAACTTTTGATTGCCCGGTCAATGTTCCCATAGTTAAGTTGTTGATCAAATCCATAAAAAAAGAATCCCCCAGCTTTCAGATCTAGTTGAACTTGTTGGCCGGCCAGCTGAATGACCAATTCTGCGGGAACAAGAACGGTGAAGTTGGGCCCGAGCAATGAATGGTTAGATTCAAGGGGAGTGTCGATAATACTCAAACCTGCCATTCGATATAAAGAAGCTCCTGTTTGCAACGCGACAAATCGGTTGAGGTTGACCCCCAGCCCTCGGATTGAAAATGGGCTTATTGGAGTAGAAAAATCACCATTGCGGGGGATAAAATATGAAAACGAGAGACCCACGTCTTGCCCACTGGCTTTGGTAGCCATTACCCAGAACAGGCAAAAGGCGAACACGATTTTTTTCATGAGTGATTGCAAAATAAGTTTCGAATATAATCAACAAACCATTCATGGAACGGGAGCCACGAAAACCATCTGAACTTGTTACATTTAGGCCTCATTGTAAAAAAGAGATTATGAAAAAAGTACTCACTTTATTTTTGATAGCAACGGTTTTTGCTGGATGTGCCGAAAAGAAAACCCCCGCAGATCTGATCATTCGGGGTGGAAAGATTTATACAATGAATGCCCAACAACCCGAAGTTGAAGCTGTTGCCGTTGCCGGAGGGAAAATAATTTATGCCGGGGATGCAGATGGAGTCGTTGAGTTCCAAGGAGAAAAGACCAACTCAATTGATTTAAAAGGCCGAACAATGACCCCTGGTTTAATTGAAGGGCATGGGCATTTTATGGGTCTTGGCTTCAATGAATTAGATCTTGATTTGATGAACGTAAAAAGTTATGAAGAAATGGTTGAGACGGTGAAATTAGCGGTAGCAAAAGCAGAACCAGGTCAATGGATTATCGGCAGAGGATGGCACCAAGACAAATGGACCAAGAAGCCGGAAAGGATGATCAAAGGATTCCAAACTCATGAATTACTTAGTGCTGCCTCGCCCGACAATCCGGTATACTTAAAACATGCCAGTGGCCATGCCGGTTTTGCCAATGCCAAGGCGATGCAGTTGGCAGGTGTCAATCAGCTATCAGTAGAAAAATTGAGCAAAGAAATGAACGAAGGGGGCGAGATCCTTCGCGATGAACTTGGCAATCCCACCGGGATTTTTAATGAAAGAGCACAATCGCTTATTACGAAACAAATTCCTGATGAGACTGAGGAAAGAGATGCGCGAGCTATGGAATTGGCGATGGAGGCATGTCTGCGAAACGGTATTACCAGTTTTCACGATGCCGGAGCCTCTCGAAAAAGCATTGATCTCTTTCACAAGTTCAAGAAGGAAGGCAAATTGAATACCCGGCTTTACGTGATGCTCACTGGTTTTGATCCGACACTTGTGTACGAATACATTAGGCGAGGTCCTGAAATTGACAAAGAGAATTTGTTGACGATTCGTTCTATCAAATTAAATTGTGATGGCGCATTAGGGTCAAGGGGAGCTTGGTTACTAGAACCTTATTCAGACCGACCTGATTTTAGTGGAATGGCCACCCTTTCCATGGACACAGTGCTTAAAATTTCAAAGGAAGGTTTGAAGGGAGGGTTTCAGGTTTGTTCTCACGCAATAGGCGATCGTGCAAACAGAGAAATTCTCGATAGATATGAGGCCGCCTTTAAAGAAAACCCAGAAAAGGCGCGGGACGCACGCTTTCGCATCGAGCATGCACAGCACATTTCGCCAGCAGACCTGCCTCGTTTTGCAAAACTTGGAGTAATACCCGCTATACAAGCCATTCATCTTTCTTCTGACCGACCTTGGGCAATCGATCGATTGGGAGAAAAGAGAATTAAAGAAGGCGCTTATATGTGGCAAACGTTGTTAAAATCTGGCGCAAAGCTCGTCAATGGAACAGATGTTCCTGTGGAGCCGATCAATCCTATTGCTAGTTTCTATGCTTCAGTAACAAGAAAAACTCTCCAGGGCCAACCCGAAGGAGGATATGAGCCAGCTGAGAAAATGACTCGGGAGCAGGCACTAAAATCCTATACATTAGATGCTGCCTATGGTGCTTTTGAAGAAAACCTGAAAGGCTCCATTGAGGTCGGAAAACTCGCAGACTTTACTGTCTTTTCTCAAGATATAATGAAAGTAGAAGAAAACGTTTTGCTCTCTACTGAGGTAGTTATGACCATCTTTGGGGGTAAAGTATTATTTGAACAAAAAAAGAGAGTCGACAATTGATGCCGACTCTTTAGTATTTTTTTTGAGAGAGCCCTATTTCAGGAACTTGTGTGCGCGATCCATAAGCATTTTTCGGTCAGCGGTAATAGAGGGGTCGCTGTAAATACGTGATGAAAGTTCTGCTACTACGGATTTCTTGTAGCCTAATTTTTCTGCGATTTGTTCACAGAAGTGAATTTCGCTCTTGAATACCTGCCCATCACTTTTCATGAGTTGAATTAAATGGTAGAGGTTTTCAAATTTCTCATCTTCGGTAAATGTGTCGAAAGACAAAATGGGTTGTGGTTTCTTTAACATTTCATCCACTACTTCCTTTGCGATCCCATTCGCCTTGGCTAATGTATAGATTACTTTGGCTTCTTTTTCTGCCACCTTGCTATCGCTTGCAGCTAAATTTATCAGAATATTTAATTGGTCTTTAATCATAATGATTTAATATTTGAACAAAGTTATGAATAACATGATTCGAAATTTAGGCAAAATTTGGTTAATTCTTGCACTCATTTGACTTTTTTGATAAGCTTGCAACGGTAGATGCAACCCTTTAGCCTTCAACTGGTCTTTGGTTCAGTCGAGATTGATACCAATAAACCAAAGTTAGTCTGCGAGATTTTCTATTGACCCAAAAAATACATCTCATGAAGAAGTTATTTCTAGTCGTTTTGAACGTATTGTTTGTAAACGCAACGTTTTCCCAACAAATCGAAACAAGGCAGGTGGGCTCTTTCCAGGGCATCAAGTCGTCCCAAGCGATCGATGTCTATTTAAAAAAAGGTAGTAAAGAGGAGGTAAAAGTGGAGGTTACCAATGGACGCATGGCAGACGTTCTTACCGATGTTTCAGGTTCGGTGTTGAGAATCCGTATGCGCGATGGGAGTTATAGAAAGATAAATGTTAAAGTATATGTTACCTATTTGAAAATGGAAAAAATTGCGGCCAGCTCGGCTTCTAATGTCTTTTCGGAGGGGCAAATCATCACGCCTTCCATGTCTATTAGTGCTTCCAGTGCTGCATCAATCGAGGTAAGCCTTGATGCCGATATAACCCAAGTTGATGCTTCTAGTGCCGCCAACGTTCAGTTAGAAGGAAAATCGAAGCGATTAGAAGTAGAAGCCAGTAGCGCAGGAGACGTAGATGCCTACGAGTTGAGTAGCGAAATTGTGGATGCCAACGCGAGTAGCGGAGCTAGTGTTAAAGTGAATGTGTTGAAAGAGATTGACGGGCACGCCAGTAGCGGAGGAAGTATCAAATACAGAGGCACGCCCAGTCGCACAAACACGGGCTCTAGTAGCGGAGGCTCTGTAAAAAAATCAAATTAAGGAGGGAGAAAGCACTTCACTTCTTACTTCTTCGCCTTTGAAATTTTGTTCGCTCCTCCAATTGATTCAATTCCCAATTAATCCAAGCACGGGAAATATTCTTAGCATAAAATGAATCAATTTTAAAGGCATGTTCTGCTGGCTGTACTTTCCAGGTGTAGTTTGCCAAAATTGTAAATTTTTAGATTAGACGTTATTTGATTGCTTTTTGTTTAAACTGTTTCTTTTTTTTTAATCAATGACGTATGAGCGAATTATAAGAGATTTCATCGAATGGCTTTTGGTTCATTTTTCTGCTTATTTTATTGCGTTATCTGGTTGTGGCCGCCACTGCTTTTGCGGCTTTCTGCTTTCTCTGGAAATTAAAATGGTCATTTGAAAAGATTCAAAAACGGTTACCAAGGGGGAGTGGTTACCTTCGTGAGATAACCTATTCACTAGTAACAGTGGTGATTTTTGCAGCGGTAGGCTACACCATATTTTTTACGCCAATACGGAATGTCACACAGCTGTACACTTCCATCGATGAATTTGGTGTCGCCTATTTTTAGGCAAGTATTGTTTTTATGCTATTGATCCACGACACTTACTTTTATTGGACACATCGGGCTATGCATTCATCTGCACTTTATCAATGGGTTCATAAAATTCACCATCTGTCTATGAACCCGACTCCCTGGGCTGCTTACGCCTTTCATCCACTAGAGGCGGTGGTAGAGGCAGGTATTGTGGTGGTCTTTGCGTTTGTTATTCCCGTCCATCCGCTGTCCATTAGTCTTTTTTTGTTGATTATAATGATGTAAAATGTTTATGGACATTTAGGCTATGAACTTTATCCTAATCGATTTTCAAGCAGTAGAGTTGGTAAGTGGATCAACACGTCTGTTAACCACAATCAGCATCATCAGTTTTTTACTGGTAACTATGGACTTTATTTTCTCTGGTGGGATCAATGGATGGGTACTCTTCGTAAAGATTACGACAAGCAATTTGAAGAAGTGAAAATGCGGCTGCCTACCGGGAATTAAATATTTCTGTCTTTTTCTGGAAATAAGACTTCAAGGCAAATGAAGCCGTAATGCCAATTGCCATGCCACCGAGCACATCAAAAGGGTAGTGTACACCCAGGTAAATTCTTGAAAAGCCAACAAGACTTGCCCAACAGAAGAAGAGCAAAAAATACTTTGGTTTGGGCAGTAGAAATGAAAGAGCAGTAGCGGAAGCAAAGGCTTCCGTAGTGTGACCGCTGGGAAAGGAGAATCCACCACCCACGCTGAGCTTGATGATTCGGGCGTCTACTTCGAAAGGACGGGGAATCAATCCTATATTTTTGATGGCGTATGAGATTAATCCCGCTAGTCCCACACTCACTCCAACGTACACAAATGAGAGGCGTGAATTCTTTTTATTTTCATTTTTATCAAACTCCTTAACAAAGGCGATTGCCAGTGGCACACCAAGGCTGAAGAATGTAATCGAATCGGAGACGATTTGCAAAAACAAAGTTATTTTGCCTGTTCCTTCTGACTGGAGCCAAACAATGAAATCCAGTTGTGGAAGATGTTGCACCGAAAACATTAAGCACACAATGACGAGGAGAATTCCCGCTAACTTCCACATAGAGGAAGCATTATTCCTTTCTAGTCTAGACATTTTTCTTTGTTTTCAGCTTGGGTCAGCGTGTAAAAATAAGTGATAATAAGTGATACAGAAGACTTCGTGATAAACCAGGACAAATCATTTTGCCTTTTGAAAAAGCAATCCTGACGAGGCAATGTCATTTTTACCCATTTTGATGTCTTTCGGCACTATTTTTTTCTAAAATAGCCCAATATTTAATCCTACTATTCACAAATTTAGCCTAAATTTCGACCCAATTGATAAAAAAACAGCCACTATGTCTCAATTACGATTTGAAGCCCTAAAGAAACTAAATGACCGACCCAAGATTCTCGTTGACGCTATTACACCCAATATCTCCCAGTTTTTCGGGGAAAATGTTTTCGGGATGCAGCAGATGCGTGGAACATTGGCTCCGGCCGTGTTTAAGAAAGTAAGTCAAGCAATCAAAAACCATGAGAAAATTGACGAAGACACTGCCGATGCAGTTGCTTCCGCAGCAAAATCATGGGCGATTGCTAAAGGTGCCACGCACTTTACGCATTGGTTTCAACCCATGACGGGAGGTACTGCAGAAAAGCATGATTCGTTCTTTGATGCCCTGTCAGGTATTGAAAAGTTTAAAGGAAGCGAATTGGTGCAACAAGAGCCTGATGCCTCTTCCTTCCCAAGCGGTGGCATTCGCAGCACATTTGAGGCTCGTGGGTATACAGCCTGGGATCCAACTTCTCCCATGTTTTTGTATGGAAAGAC
>JAJTGQ010000003.1 GCA_021299455.1 Flammeovirgaceae bacterium
AGAGCAGATGAAAATCAATGTCGAGGGTTTTATGATGGGGCGAAAAAAGAACAAAAAACAAGTACAAAAATATTTTCATGAAGAGCATGTAAGATATGCCGCATAAAAATTACCCTTACTATTTTACTAAACGATTAATATAAACGACCATTCCAGCTGATCCAAAGCTTGGCAGGTCGCTATTTTTAACTGACGGTATTATCAATCCCTGATTGGTACCATTGCCTACCAGCAAAAGAACAGCATTTGGGTTAGGAGTTGGAGCTGAGGCACCCGTGCCAATAGCCACTTGCCCGTTTGCCGGCTGAAGCGCTGAAATCAGAAGTAGAAGAAGAGCTAGTTGTAAAGTACGTTTCATAAAAGAATCGATCATTAAAATATCAACAAACAAATTTATACGATAATACGAATTTTTTAGGGAAGGAAACCGCTCCAATTTGCAAGACGAACAGGAAACGGCTGCCCAATCTATAATTTGGTCTTTTTGTTTGTTTTTTGCTTGAATTTTTCAAGCCTCAGTTAAACAATTCGTCAGTTGGCTGTAACCTTTTTGATACCTTCCTTTAATTAAGCCGAAAATTGAAACCTGCCGAAGTGCTGGCAACGGACGAACAAGTGCTGGAAGCAGTGAAAAACAGAGATCTCCCACAGGCTGCTGTCTTTTTCTTGGTATTGACTTATTCCAATTTTTTATGAAAATACATTTGATAATCAGCCAGCAAATCCGGATGCGCAATCTTCACCAAGTCTTTCAAAATCAAATCGGGACGCAGGTAGCCGAGTTCTAAAAATTCGCTGCCGCCTTTGGCACCCTTTCGAGCGTCATACGAATAGACTTGTTGTTTTTTGAAGGCATTGAATAACGTGTATCTTTCTTCGTTAGCTTTGATTTCGGCTAGTTTGTTGAACGAGCCAACTCCGATCCAAAGGTCCGCGTCTTTTGCTTTGGCATAGACAGATTCAAAGCTCAATTGTAAAAAGCCACTCGTTGAATCGGCAGACCACAAATACTCGCAGCCAGCATCTTTCAAAAGTTTCGCTGCATAGTTTTGGCCACCGGGCATAAACCAGACATTGCCATACACAATGCCGCTGAATACGGTTGGTTTAGTTTTTACTTCGTTTACCAATTGCTGTGTGGCGAAGTACTCTTTTTCAATTTCCGCGAAAACGGAATCGGCTTCTCTTTCTTTTCCAAAGAAAAGCGCCATGAACTTTATCCACTCCGCACGACCGAGTGGGTGTTTTTCTAAATACTCAGCGTTGATCACCACAGGAATGCCCAACTCCTGGATTTTTTTTAGTTGACCTAAATCTTTGGTCATCGTGTAGCCCATGACAAGTGATGGTTTGAGTGTATAGAGCATTTCAATGTTCATTCCTTTGTCGATGCCCAGGTCTTTTACCAAGCCGGCATCAATTCTTTTTCTCATTTTCTCTGAACTGACATAGTCCGTGGTGGGAAAGCCAATGAGTTTTTCTGTTTCGTTGATATAGTCGAGCAAAGGAATGTGGGTGGTAGAAGTGCAGACTATATTTTCGATGGGCACTGTAACTACTTGTGTTTGTTCATCGTGTGCGGGCACGTCTTCACCTTTTGGTACTAGTAAATATTGGTAACCTGATGTAGCGTTTTGATAGGGTTGCTTGACTTCTACCA
Source organism: Flammeovirgaceae bacterium (assembly GCA_021299455.1). Taxonomy (GTDB): domain Bacteria; phylum Bacteroidota; class Bacteroidia; order Cytophagales; family Cyclobacteriaceae; genus ELB16-189. The sequence goes on from JAJTGQ010000003.1 coordinate 1,661, forward strand.
ATTTAGAATTGCCAACATGGGTTACTTTAAATCCAACGGCATATTTTGTAAGCGAAATGCTTTCTGGATTTGTAGCCGAGTCTTTTTTGCTGCTACATGAAAGCAGACTGCCAACTGCAAACCACAAGGTAAGCACCAATCTCAAACCTAAAACCTCAAATCTCCAATCTTTTTTCATCCTACAAGTTTACAGAATTTATTATGTTTGCGCCCGTATTGCGGTTTTTCTGTTGAGTTACATCACCAGAAGATTAAAAGGGAATCCCGTTCGATTCGGGGGCTGTTCCCGCAACTGTAGTCCACGTAATGAACTAACTATCTAAGCCACTGTCCGCCTTAGGCGGATGGGAAGGCGTTAGCGAATGTGGAGAGCCAGGAGACCTGCCGAAATGCAATTAATATCAGTGCTTCGGGTAAAAAGCGACTGTGATTCATTTGAAGAATGTAATGTCAGGATACTGCAGGTTCCTTTCAGCGCATTGTCATCGTTTCATTTTCAGCCTTTTACTCTTTTTTCAAACCTTTAAACTTTTTCAAAATGAAAAAAGAGAAAAAAGTCTGGGCAATCACTCTAATTGTCCTTTGGTGGCTGGCACCAAATAAAGCATCGGCACAGCAAGTGGAAGATTCGGTTCGTACGCTAAGAGAAGTCGTTGTAACAGGAACCAAGTTTGAATTGCCAATTGAAAAATCAAGCAAGTTTATTTTGCGCTTGAGTGAACAGCAACTACGCGACCAGCCAGGAATAAATTTTTCGGATTTGCTCAACAACCTTGCAGGCATACAAGTGGATGGAAATTTTGGGACGCCCGGCTCTAACCTTAATTATTATGTGCGTGGAGCGCGCAATCGACAAACGTTGATTTTAGTAGATGGTATACCTATGAATGACCCATCGGGCATCGATGCGTTTTATGATTTACGTTACATAGCCACCGATCAATTAAAAAATGTAGAGGTGTTGCAAGGTGGATTGAGTACACTTTATGGATCGGGTGCGGCAGCATCAGTTATTAACATACAAACAAAAAATGCGGATCAAGCGGGATTGCATGGGAGTATTGATTTGAATACAGGAAGTTGGAATAGCTCTGGGCAAAATTTGAACTTGAATGGAAAGGCTGATAAGCTTACTTTTCAAGTGCTCGCCAACAACTTTTCATCAGAAGGTTTTTCTGCTGCCACCGAAAAAAATGGTGCTGGCAATTTTGATAAAGATGGAATAACCCGAAGAAACGGATTTTTAAAAGTAGGCTACCAATTCAGTCCAAAATTTAAACTGGATATTTTTGGCGGCACCGATTGGCTGGATGCGAAGTATGATGATGGAGCCTTTCAAGATGCAAGCAATAGTCTGGTGCAGTCACAAATCCGTGTTGGTTTCAAAGGGTATTATACCTACACCAACGGAAGTGTACAATTAACAGCCCAACAGCTGAGTAACAACCGAGAATTTACCAGTTTGTATCCGACCGCTTACGATGGGAGAAATTTTTTTACCGAAGTAATTCATACCCATCAGCTAAGTGGTTATGCCAAACTATTGAGTGGGGTTAGTTTTCAACAACTAAAATTCGGAGAGAAGAATGTGAGCACAATCGACACGACCCGGTTTATCATTGTTGATCCTTACACTTCTTTATTTTTAGATTTCGAAAATGGAATGCAACTACACATTGGCACCCGATTGAATACACACAGCGAATACGGGAGCAAGTTGTTGTATAATCTGAATCCATCCTGGACTGTAAATATTGCTGCGGATTCAAAACTTAAATTTTTCGGCTCGGTTTCGTCTTCGTTTGTTACACCAAGTTTATATCAACTGTATTCGCCTTTTGGTAATAGAAATTTAAAACCTGAAGAGAATGTCAACTACGAATATGGAGTGAGCCTTGCTCATAACCAGTTTTCCATTAGTGCTGTTAATTTTTTTCGAAATGAACAAAACACCATCGGCTTCATCACCCGTTATGAAAATCTGGCCGCTACCCGGAAAGTGATCGGTGTTACTTTGGATGGCGTCTATCATTTTAACAAAGTACTGAGCTTTCGTGCAGACTATACAAGCCAAAGCAGCGACAATGAGAAGTCTTTCTACCGCATACCCAAAGAAAAGTGGGGTGCAGGTGCGACCTATCGGGTCGGCAAGGGCACGCTTCTCACAGCCACCTATTTGCATACAGGCGCACGAACTGACTTATATTACGATGAAAATTTTATGGCCAGCGAAGTAAAGCTAAATGCTTATGACCTAATCAATCTTTCTGCTTCGCAGGAATTGTTTGATAGAAAATTGTCGATCTATGGATTAATTAATAATCTGTTAAATGAAAAGTTTATTGGCGTTTACGGCTTTACTACCCAAGAAAGAAATTATGTAGTTGGGGTGAGGTATAATTTTTGACAGGTGGCAAAGAGACTAATTGATCCGAAAGTGGACGCAATCGCTGGTTCTGAGAAGAATGAATCGCCAGATTTCTATATGGAAAACGGCTTTATGGTTTTTACAGAAGCCTTTCATCTCAAAAGAGGCTACTGCTGTCAAAGTGGTTGTCGGCATTGTCCGTACGGATTTAAAGACAAGAAGAGTAAATAGCCTTCTTTTTTTGCCTTTGAATTTTTGGCTACCTTGGTTGAACCCTTTTACCCAAAGCCTTTCATGTCACAGCCTCACCTCAAACGTTCACTCACGCCAGCGATGGTGTGGGGCTTAGGCGTTGGCTACGTTATTTCCGGAAACTATTTTGGGTGGAATTTAGGTTTGGAGAAAGGCGGCACGCTTGGACTGGCGATTGCCATTTTCTTTATCATCATTCTTTACATCACGTTTACATTTAGCTATACCGAGTTGGCTTGTGCTATCCCAAAGTCAGGCGGAGCTTTTGACTATGCCAATCGCGCCTTCGGAAAAGATGTTGGGTTCATTACCGGCATGGCGCAGAACATCGAATTCATTTTTGCACCACCCGCTATCGCATTTGCGATCGGTTCATATGGTAACATCTTCTTTCCCAATGTATCGGTATTGATTTTCTCCATTCTGGCCTACTTGATTTTTGTTGTATTGAATATATCGGGCGTAAAAGTGGCTGCTACTTTTGAATTAGTGATTACCATTCTTGCGGTAATGGGGTTGCTGTTTTTTGCAGGGCTTACAGTCCCGAAATTTCAACTTAGCCACTTGCACCAGAATACATTTCCATTTGGTTATGCAGGTGTGCTAGCAGCCATTCCTTTTGCCATTTGGTTTTTCTTAGGAATCGAAGGAGTTGCTAATTTGGCGGAGGAGGCAATTAATCCGAAGCGAACTATTCTTGTTGGTTTTGGCTCTGCAATCGCAACACTTGTCCTTTTGTGCCTTGTCACATTTGTTAGCTCAGTCGGGGTATCCGGTTGGGAAGACATTGTTTTTAAATCTGACGGAACGATTTCCGATTCACCTTTGCCGTTGGCTTTAGCGCAAGTAGTTGATGCCAATTCTTTGAATTTTCGATTTTTACTAATCGTTGGTATTTTTGGTTTGATTGCTTCTTTTCATGGATTGATGTTGGCAGCGGGTCGGTCGACTTATGAATTTGGCCGAGTTGGGTATGCTCCAGCATTCTTAGGTAAGGTTCATAGAAAGTTTAAAACACCAGCCAATGCATTGCTTGCAAATATGGGGTTGGGCATATTGGCATTGTTGACAAGCAAGACAGGTGAGATTATTACCATTGCTGTATTTGGCGCATTGACACTGTATATTATCTCTATGTTATCTTTAGTTGAACTACGTACTAAGGAGCCTGATCTGGTAAGACCATTTCTAGTTCCTTTATATCCTATTTTTCCATTTGTAGCTCTTGCCATTGCTTCTTTTTCTTTTGTGGCAATGACCATTTTTAATTTGAAATTAGCAGGCCTATATTTTTTGATTATTGGAGTAAGTTATGGCATCTTTAAAGGTTGGAATTCACGAAATTCTAAGAAGCAATGACAACACAAGAAATTTTTAAGTATGTAAAAAATCACCCAGCTGGGAAAGTAAAAATTGCTTATGCTGATATTGATGGAGTATTGCGTGGTAAATATATTTCAACGGAGAAATTTCTTTCGTTTACGGATGGAGCTACTACGTTTTGTGTTGTGGCGTTTGGATGGGATGTGAATGATGTTGCCTACGATAATGGCCAATACACTGGTTGGCACTCCGGCTATCCTGATGCGCCTACGCGAATTGACTTCACTACGTTTCGAAAAATTCCTTGGGAAAACGGCCTTCCCTTTTTTCTCGGGGAGAGTATGGACGCGAAAGGAAATCCGGCTTTTGTTTGTCCGCGTCAGTTGCTGAAGAAAGTTTATGCCGATGGCAAACGAGAAGGATTTACGCCCTTCTTTGCGCAAGAATTTGAATGGTTTAATTTTCAAGAGACACCACAAAGCGCGCAGGATAAAAATTATAAAGACCTGACGCCACTTACTCCGGGCATGTTTGGGTATTCTATTCTACGTACTACTTTAGAAAATCCTTTCTTCTCTGATTTGTTTGATTTACCAAAAAAGTTTGGTGTGCCTATTGAAGGACTTCACACCGAGACGGGGCCAGGAGTTTTAGAAGCCGCGATTCAGTATGCAGGTGTGATTGAAGCAGCAGATCGCGCGACATTATTCAAAACGGCTGTTAAAGAGATTGCTTATAAACATGGCGTCATGGCCACCTTTATGGCGAAGATCAGTGAGTCTCTTCCCGGCTGTGGTGGACACGTACATCAGAGTTTGTGGGATAAAGCAGGGAAGAAGAATCTTTTTTATGATGAGAAAGACAAGCATCACATGAGTGAAGTTATGAAGAGTTATATCGCAGGGCAATTGTTTTGTCTGCCACATTTGCTTCCCATGTATGCGCCAACAATCAATAGTTACAAGCGATTGGTAGAAGGCGCTTGGGCACCCACCACATTGACGTGGGGAATTGATAATCGCACAGTTGCTTTACGTGTGCTGGCGAGCGGAAGTAAATCATGTCGGTTAGAGACGAGAGTTATAGGTGCGGATGTAAATCCTTATTTGGCGATGGCTGCTGCGCTGGCTTCTGGGTTGTACGGAATCAAGAAAAAATTGAAATTAAAGCAACCAGCTACAGTGGGCAATGGGTATAAAGATTTTTCTAATGGTGTCTTGCCAGGAAATCTGCATGAAGCCACTCAGAAGATGAAACAGTCAGTTGTGGCTAGAGAAATTTTGGGACAGCAATTTGTAGAACACTTTACCCAAACACGCGAGTGGGAGTGGAGGCAACATCTGAAAGCAGTGACAGACTGGGAGGTTAAAAGGTATTTTGAGATTATTTGACACGCAGTGAACTAAAAAACAAATCAACCACGCTTAATCTATTCAACCTTTAACCTATGAAAATCAAGATTGGAGGTCGCAAAATGCGATATCCTATTAGATAAAAGAATGTTAACAAAGAATTATGATCTTCGATAAAATCTATCAATATAACTTCCCAACCACCATCCGTTTTGGTGCCGGTTCCAGCAATGAACTACCTGATTATCTCGTTAAGAATAATTTATCAAAGCCGCTGGTTGTAACTGATCCTACGGTAGCGCAACTTCCATTCTTCAAAAAAATGGTAGAGAGTTTGAAGGCGAAGTACGTTTCTGTAGAAGTGTTTTCAGATATTCATAAAAACCCAGTGAAGTCGGACGTGTACAAAGGCACAGATGTATTTGATGAGGCAAAGCGGGATTCCATCATTGGAATTGGCGGAGGGGCAGCTATCGATGTCGCACGTGCCATTCTTTTGCGAATCAATCACCGCGAGGATTTATTTAAGTATGACGATTTGATTGGAGGGGATGTGTTTGTGACGAATGAGGTGCCCCATTTCATTACCATTCCGACCACGGCAGGAACAGGCAGCGAAGTTGGAAGAAGTGCGATCATTGCAGATGATGTAACACACCAGAAGAATATATTATTCTCACCTAAGCTGCTGGCAAAAATTATTTTTGCCGACCCTTTGTTAACAATGGAACTTCCATCGTTTATTACCGCAGCTACTGGCATGGACGCGCTCACTCACAACATGGAAGCGTATCTAGCAAAAATGCCTCACCCTTTGTGTGAGGGAATTGCCTTGGAAGGAATATCCCTGATTCACCAATCGCTGGAAACGGTGGTGAATAAACCTGATCTCGAATCGCGCAGCAAAATGTTGATTGCATCGTTGATGGGTGCCATCGCCTTTCAAAAAGGGTTAGGCGTAGTGCATTCATTGGCTCATCCGCTCTCATCGCTTCTAGATACACATCATGGTCTGGCGAATGCAGTCAATATTCCTTACGGGATGGAATTCAACATCGAAGGCTTTGAAAATAAGTTCAAACGAATTGCCAGTACATTGGAATTGAAAGAACAATCCGGTAAAGCGGTTGTCGATTATTTGTTTGAACTGAATTCAAAAATCAATATCCCTCATAAGCTTAGCGCGATTGGTGTCAAGCCTGAGCATGTCGAAACATTGGCAGACTTAGCCATTGCCGATTTTGCGCATCCTAATAATCCAAAACCAGTGAGTAGAGAAGATTTCAAGCAATTGTATTTGAGGGCGCTTTAAAAAAATGAAAAAGATAACGATAGGCGTTGGAGATTGCAGTAAATACGATAAGTATGCGGCTTGGATATCCCAAGATGCAGATGTGGAAGTAATCAAGTTGGGCTATGTATTGAACGACTTCGAGGAAATAAAGAAATGTCACGGAGTATTATTGACGGGCGGAGAGGATGTTCATCCGCGATTTTATAACCGAACAGATTTATTAAAATTTTGTTATCCGGATGATGTAGATGAGAGAAGAGATGAATTTGATTTAAGTGTAATTAATTATACCCAACAAAATAATCTTCCCTTGTTGGGCATTTGTCGCGGCCTGCAAATCACCAATGTTTTTTTTGGAGGTACGTTGATTCCGGATCTCCCCTCTTTTGGAAAATTCAACCACTCCAAATTTGGTGAAGGTAGAGATCGCTACCACACCATCACCATCGACCCACATAGTCAGATGAGTCAAATTTCTTCGAAAGTAGAAGGAGAAGTGAACAGTGCCCATCACCAGTCGGTGAAACACGTGGGTATTGGTTTAGTGGCCAATTGTTTTTCACAGGATGGTGTGGTTGAAGGCTTGGAGCGAACGGATCCTAAAAATCGATCCTATTTAATGTTGGTTCAATGGCATCCTGAGCGAATGAACGATCAATCCAATCCATTGACGGCAAGTATCAAAAAGAGTTTTCTAGATGAAGTGCGAAGCTTATAATTCACAGAAATGAAAATCGTTAATCCGGCCACAGAAGAAGTTATTCGAGATATTCAGGAAGATTCACCTGATTCTGTCAATCAAAAATTCAAGTTGCTGCAAGTCGCCCAAGTCGATTGGCAGAAAATTACACGGGCAAAACGAATTGAAATTCTCCGGACATTTTCTGATTTGTTGGAGAAGAATGTCGAGGCATTAGCGTCTATCCTTACGTCTGAGGTTGGTAAACCATTACAGCAGTCGCGCAATGAGATTAATGGAGCGCGAGCAAGAATCAAATGGCTGACAGACAATGCAGATAAGTATCTAGCCGATGAGGTAATGATCCAAGAAGGAAATTTGACCGAACGAATTTCCTACGAACCATTGGGAGTTGTTTGCAACATTTCTGCCTGGAACTATCCTTACCTTGTAGGCGTAAATGTTTTTGTTCCCGCCTTGTTGGCTGGAAATGCTGTGATGTATAAACCTTCTGAATATTCTACGTTAACGGGACTGGAAATTGAAAGACTTCTGAAGCAAGCTGGTGTACCCAACGATGTGTTTCATGTTGCGGTTGGCGCAAGAAGTGTAGGTGAACTTTTATTGGAGCTTCCATTTAATGGTTACTTTTTCACCGGATCCTACAAAACCGGAAAATACATTTACGAGAAAGTCGCGCCTAAGATGGTGCCCTGCCAACTGGAGTTAGGAGGCAAAGACCCATTGTATGTGGCTGATGATGTTGCTGACATAAAAGCAGTTGCTGCCAGCACGGCAGATGGAGCATTCTATAACAACGGCCAGAGTTGCTGTGCGGTAGAACGAATTTATGTAAATGAAAAAGTGTACGATCAATACGTTGATGAATTCATCAAAGAGGTAAAATCATGGAAGATTGGAAAACCAACGGAGGCAGGTGTTTACATTGGTCCGTTGAGTAGAAAAGATCAACTTAGTTTTCTTGAAACACAGGTTCAAGATGCCGTTCAAAAGGGGAGCAAGGTTCTGGTGGGAGGAAAGCGTATTGACGGTACAGGATATTATTTCGAACCAACTGTAATCACCAATGCCACTCATCAAATGAGTATGATGCGTGAAGAATCATTTGGCCCTATCATAGGCATCATGAAAGTGAAGAGTGATGATGAAGCTATTGAGTTGATGAAGGATACTGAATACGGATTGACCGCAGCAGTCTATTCTAACAACCAATCGCGGGCAGAGAATATTTTAGAACAAATTAATTCAGGCACTGGCTACTGGAATTGCTGCGATCGTGTAAGTGCTGCCTTGCCCTGGAGTGGAAGGCAACATTCTGGTTTTGGGGCTACGCTTTCACATGCTGGATTAAGAGCTTTTACGAAGACGAAGGCGTATCATTTGAGGGGATAATCTTATTCATTCTTCAGCACCTCTGCCAGATTACCCTTCACCACTTTTAAGGTTGGCGAACCAATCGCCATTACAGCAATCATGTGTATTATTTAAATAGCAGCCTTTTTGAATAGAACAAGAGCGGTAACCCATAAACAGCGATCATGGCATAAGCCATCATTTCATACCCTTTCGCTACCAGATCAATGATTCCGACTTGTGCGAGCACTAGCGAAGCGACTAACGCGGCAGTAGAAATATATGCCTTGTGAATCTTTTTCATGGGTTCAGCACTTCGCTCGGCAACTTCGTTTTCAATGCGATGAATGAAAGCGTGAATCATTCCTGTGGCGGTTTCAACTAATGTCCAGCCCACCACCACTCCAAAAATGACAATCATTACAGTATGAAAAGGCTCCAACATTGTAAGCCAAGGAACCGTTGAGGCAAGCACCTCTTGACTTGGATAGTAAGATAACAGAGCAAAGTAGGTGAGGAACCATGGAATCGTCATCAGCGCACCGGAAACAAAACCAGCCGCAATACTTTCTTTGCGTGAACGAATATTTCGATAGGTAAAAAACGAGGCAGGGTAAACAGCGGAGTAATGGACATTTATTAGGCTGGTTTTTAGACGATAGTCTTTAATGGACATTTATTAGGCTGTTTATTTTTGAGATTTGGGTTGGATTTAGATATCTACTGTATGATGTTCTTAAGTTTGTTGTGTCAATGGTGAAA
>JAJTGQ010000152.1 GCA_021299455.1 Flammeovirgaceae bacterium
CTAATTATTTGTAGCCAACACTAAGTTAGTGAAGGACTACTTTTCTCCCTAGACGCCTCACTTTTTATAGCATAGAAGCTTTGCGCAATGGTGGGGTGACGTGTAAGTTCAAAATGTTATCTTCGTTCAACGTTTGCCCACGCGGACAGTGGCGGCTTCGAAAGCCCACCACTGCGCAAACACAAACGTTGGTAGCAATAGGGCCTGGACAAATTTGTGTTCCAAAAAAGCGGACGACATTTTACTAAAAAGGATTCTCCACTGGGACAAACGAATGGCTTCTCAAACAACTTCGACTTTTGAAAAAACTAAAACTTGGGACAGACTAAAAAATAATGCAGCCGACCTAGTATTTTTAGGAAGATTCTCCTCCGAATTCCCTCGCAATTTGGCACATGCCATAGCCGCTTAACTCCACCGCGACACCAAAGCTATGGCAAGAGCCAAATCCCAACCACCTTCTCCAAATTATAATGAGAGGCCTAAATCGGCTGATTTCAGACGGCTACTAGTATACTTAAGGGGTAATTTCCCCTAAATGTTTAAAAATGTCGAATTTGTCATATATTTGTAGGGGAAATTACCCCTAATTGTATGAGCGAAATCACCGACAACGATATAAACCAACTTCTTAGGAGGGCATTTGAGAGCAGCGAAACAAAATCCCTACAAGTAATCTTCGATAAGAAACTAGAAGAGTATGGGATCACCAAGACGAAAGTCTGCACCATTCTTAACATAGATAAAGACACTTTGAATGACTTGATTACCGGAACTGCCAAACAGCCTAATCTGATTAACGTTCTCAAATTATCGGAATTCTTAGAGATTGATCTTAAGGAAATTGTTTCTACTATTTTAAGTAATCAAACACCTGAAAATATTGGAGCAATTGAAAAAGCGAAAAAAACTTCATTCATAGCAAAGAACTTCGACCTGAAAAAACTAAAGAATCTTGGCTTCTTTACTGACACTGAAAATATAGACGCAGTTACAGACCGTATTCTAAGTTTCTTCGGTTACGACAATGTGTTTGATTATAAGAGTAATCTCATTTATCCATTGTTCAGTAAAACAAAGAGAACGTTTGCTGACAAGATGAAGGACTTTTGGGTTAAGTCAGCGTATCAGTGTTTTAGCGTAATGAATAATCCGAATGATTACAACAGAGAGGCGTTGAAGGATATTCTGATTAAAATGAAGCCCTACTCTCAAGATGTTGAAAAAGGATTAGTAACAGTTTGTAAAGCGCTTTACAATGTAGGAGTAACAGTTATTGTTCAAACTCAACTCCCAACAACGCAAGTTCGTGGCGGTACATTTATCGTAAACGGTAAACCTTGTATTGTGCTCACGGACCTCAATAAAAAGTACACTACGATTTGGTTAACCCTGATCCACGAAATACATCACGTACTTTACGATTTGAAAACGATTGAGAACACAACGTTTCATTTAACAGGCGACCCTGATCTTTTCTTAATTGAAGAAAAAGCGGAAGACTTTGCAATAGAGTACTTCTGTGGCTTAGATCGTTTCCGGTATATTGCCCCGCATATCCACAATGAATTCTTAGTGTCAAAATTTGCAAAAGAGATAGAGGTGCATCCCAGTTTTATATACACATCATTTCAGCATTTCCAAAACAGTCTATACAATCAAAACTTTTATGGCGCATTTAAACAATACTTTCCCGATTACTATTTAGCAATCGAAAATTTAAATCCCGTTACCTGGAAGGAAAACAGTATTTCGGAAATTGCCACCAACCTTAAATCAATCTTTGAATTAAATGAGAAATAATTATGGCTAAAGAAAAAGACCTCAAAAAGAAATCATCGTTATCACCAGAGGATATAGAGAGACTCGAACTCCTTCAAAAAGCTAATGAAAAGAAAGGACAGCAGCTCATTATTGCTGATACTGGTGATTTAAAAGAGATTAACGAGATTAAGCAGTTGATCGGTAAAGACTTTGAAAACCCAGAAGAAAAGTATCAGCTATACTATAAAGGAATAAGAAACCTGCTTATGCAGTACCTTCCCAAAGGCGAGATGTATGAAGAGGGACGACAAATTATTTACGATGAAAAGAACATTTTCCTGAATAGAGGCAAAAAGAAATCCGATGGTGACGGAATAAGAGGCAGTGACGGACGCATGACCTATCAGGAAAATATGTCAGAAATACTTGATTTAATTTTAAAATGGGTTACCGAATCACAGAAACCGATTGAACTTTATAATATGCTTTACGAACTGAATGAAAAACATGGATATGGACATGAAGCATATGATAAGACCAACATATCTTACGATAATGCAGTGAAGAAAATTAAGGATAGTTAGTGGAGTCGCACACACATTGTCTGGCCACACAAACCACCCACATCCAAAGCCATTCAATAAGTGTGCTCAATTTCGTGTAAGTGGACAAAGTAGTAAATCAAAAATGCCCCCACTCGCTTGAATTATAAAGAGACGTGCAACATTAACGAGTGACGAAAGACAGGCTACGAATGAAGACTCGAGAAAGGCCCTACAGCTACCAACACAATGTTTCTTCAATGGTGGGGTGTGATCCAAAGTTTATATCTTCAATAGCCTACCTAAATAATATAGATGATCGGGAGTCTTCGGGTCGTCAGTAGCCGGAAGCTAGAAAAACAAACGAATAGACTTACTCTGATTTTTTCTTTAACGCTTTTTTCAATTTTGTAGCCTCACCCTTAGCAGCCCTGCCGCTTGCCTTTGCCGTCTTTTTGGTTTGTTTTGCTATCTTTTTCGATTCCCTGGCCACGTCTTTACCTACTTTTTTTCCGCCCTTTTTTATTTCGCTGCCTAAGGCTTTTGCTTCTTGTTTAACTTCAGATTGAGCTTTCGCGGCCATCGTAATGAAAAGTAGCATGGCAAAACTGAATAGGTATTTTTTAAGCATAACTGGGTTGACAAAATGTAATGGATGTTACTACCGATGACACGAAGTTAAGAGAATTTTCTTTTGTGTAGAGTCGAGCTTATTTGTGCTCGCCTATCGGTACAGTGGCTAAATGCCATGACCGATGGTTTTATGTTCGCAATCAAAACTAATCTTCCGATTGTTTTGTTGTTAGGCATAACTTCGGCAGGTTGCAGGGGGAATAGAAAAATCAAAAAATGGAAATAGGAATAGACAGTTTTGCGAGCAATATGGCCAGTGACGGCTCGGTGAAAACGAGCAGTGTGCAAGCCATCACCGAATTACTCGAACGCATTGAACATGCGGATCAATCGGGGCTTGATGTGTTTGGCATTGGAGAACATCATCGCAAAGAGTTTTTAGATTCTGCGCCTACCGTGATACTCGCTGCCGCTGCGGCCAGAACAAAACGTATTCGATTGACGAGTGCGGTTACCGTACTGAGTGCGGCAGACCCGGTTCGCGTTTTCCAAAACTTTGCTACTCTGGATTTAGTTTCTCAAGGTAGAGCAGAGATGGTGGTAGGACGTGGATCTTTCATTGAATCATTTCCATTGTTCGGGTTAAACTTACAAGACTACGATGATCTCTTTGCGGAGAAGTTGGAGCTTTTGCTCAACATCAGAGAAAATGAGGTTGTCAATTGGTCAGGTCAGTTTAGACCAGCCTTGAAAAATCAATCGGTTTATCCAAGGCCGGTGCAGAAGCCATTTCCCATTTGGCTAGGTGTGGGTGGCACGCTTGAGTCTTTTGCAAGAGCCGGGATGCTTGGACTGCCGTTGATGGTCGCCATCATTGGTGGCGATACTCATCGCTTTCGCCCACTAGTAGATTTGTATAGGCAAGCGGGAAAGAAAGCAGGGCATCCTCCGGAGAAATTAAAAGTAGGCTTGCACTCACTTGGGTATGTAGCATCGACTACTGAGCAAGCCGTTGCCGATTATTACCCCGGCTATGCAGAGATGTTTACACGAATCGGAAAAGAAAGAGGATGGCCGCCAGTAACTAAGTCAGGCTTTGAAGCACAACGTGGTCCGCTTGGCGCCTTCTTGGTGGGCAGTGCTGAGGAAGTAGCCGAAAAAATTATCCGTCACAGCAATGCCCTTGGTGGATTATCGCGCGTGTCTTTTCAAATGGACAATGCCGGTCTGTCTCATGCAAAATTGATGGACGCGATTAATTTGATCGGAACAAAAGTGTCTCCGCTGGTAAACAAACAAATGTAAAGGGCACTACTTTTTGCTACGAATAAACCAATGATCACAAATGGCGGTAAACAATTCGTGTATTCGTGGCAACTATTCTAGATTGATGGACGCGATTAATCTGATCGGAATAAAAGTGTCTCCGCTGGTAAACAATTAGTGTAAAATCGTGCATTCGTGGCAACTATTCTAGATTGATGGACGCGATTAATTTGATCGAAACAAAAGTGTCTCAGCTGGTAAACAATTAGTGTAAATTCGTGTATTCGTGGCAACTATTCTAGTTTGATGGAAGCGATTAACTTGATCGGAACGAAAGTGTCTCCGCTGGTAAACAAACAAATGTAAATGGAACTACTTTTTGCTACGAATAAACCAATGATCACAAATGGCGGTAAACAATTCGTGTAAATTCGTGTATTCGTGGCAACTATTCTTTTCCGTGGCCAACAATTTTCTTCGCGGCCGCTTCGCCCACCACTTCTTTCAATTCGTCCAAGGTAGCTTCTTTAATTTTTTTAAAGGATCTAAAATGAGCCAGCAACTTGTCGGCAGTTTTTTTTCCTATTCCCGGAATACTTTCGAGCTCTGTCACGAAAGTGGAGTTGCTTCTTTTAAGTCGGTGAAAGGTGATGCCAAAACGGTGTACCTCATCGCGAATGCGCTGAATCAACAAGAGCGCTGGCGACTTTTTGCTGATAAGCAAAGGCAACGAATCGTCAGGGTAATAAATTTCCTCCAATCGTTTGGCAATACCCACAATCGGTATTTTTCCATACAATCCTAGTTCTTGTAAGGCTTCACAGGCGCTGCTTAATTGGCCCTTACCGCCATCGACAATAATTAATTGGGGGTATTCGCCTTCTTCCTCCATGATGCGCTTGTAACGCCTTCCTACAATTTCTTTCATGGAAGCAAAGTCATCGGGGCCCACTACCGTTTTTATATTGAAGTGACGATACCCTTTTTTGTCGGGCTTGCCATCTACAAAACGTACCATCGCAGCCACCGGATTGGTGCCTTGAAAGTTGGAGTTATCAAAGCACTCAATAATTTTTGGGTATTGATTGAGGCGTAGATTTTCCTGAAGGATGTGAAGCACTTCGTTCTTCTTGGTCTTGCGCTCTTCTTTGTTGATCTCGCGTTCTCGTTTTAAATACAACGCGTTCTTGAGCGATAGATCGACTAATTTTTTTTTGTCACCTATCTGTGGTACAATGTTTTCAAAGTAATCGGACTTAACGGACAGCTCTTTGTTGGTAAATACTTCCGGGTTGTTGCTGCGGTGTTCGCTGCGCAATTCTTGTACAGCCATGCTCAATATCTCTTCATCGGGTTCGTCCAATTTCTTTTTGATTTCCAGATTTTTCGAAAAGATAATGGCACCCTCTTTGATCTGTAGGTAATTGATAAACGCATCCGTTTCGCTACTGGCAATCGTGACGACATCAATATCCGTGAGTTTGCGGTTTACTACGAGTGACTTAGTTTGGAAATTTTCAAGTTTCTCCAGTTTGAATTTATAAAAGCCTGCTTTTTCAAATTCAAGTTGTTCAGCGGCCAACTTCATTTGACTAGCAAAATATTCTTCCACAATACTAAGGTTGCCTTTTAAAATATAGCGTGCTTGAGCTATCTCTTCATTGTACACGGATTCTTCCTGCAGTCCTTCGCAAGGGCCCTTGCAATTACCTATGTGAAACTCCAGACACACTTTAAATTTTTTCTCTTCGATGTTTTCGTTTGAAAGAAGGAGCGAGCAGGTACGGATTGAGTACAATTGTCTCACTAACTCCAGCAGACTGTTCATGGCGCCCACACTGGAATACGGCCCAAAGTATTCGCCCTGTTTCGCGATGTATTTACGGGTAGAAATGATTCTTGGAAAACGCTCTTTTAAAATACAGAGATAAGGAAACGTTTTATCGTCTTTGAGTAAGATGTTGTATTTCGGCTGGTTTTGTTTGATGAGATTGTTCTCAAGCAGCAGCGCGTCAAATTCTGTATTAGCTAAGGTGTATTCAAGTTTAATAATTTCTGAGACAAGCTTCTCAGTTTTGCGATTGTATTGCGATTGTTTGGTAAAGTAACTAGATACGCGTTTCTTCAAGCTCTTGGCTTTTCCGACATAAATCAATATACCTTCTTTGTTGTAGTACCGATAAACTCCGGGAGAGTCCGGTAGGGATGCGATTTGATCTTTCAACATTGTTAAAGATTCAAAATTCAAAGTTCAAAATAAAGAATGAGGTGAAGGAGGGTCTTGAATTTTGAATGATTAATTTTTAATATCCCACGGCTTCTCATCTACTTTTCGGACTGAGTCGGGCAGATCAGAATTTTTGCTGCAGTCAAACGAAACATCTACACCACTGCTTGGTCGTTTGAAAAAGCCTTTGGCAATGCCGGTCTTGGGGTCAGCATATGTTTTAACCATAAATTTATCCCAGATAGGACGTGCCGTTTTTCCACCTTGACCAAATGCCCAGGAAGGAAACCGAATACCTCGCTCATCTCCGCCCACCCATACGCCTGTTACTAAGTTATGAGTTACGCCCATATACCAACCATCGGACGCATCATTAGTGGTTCCTGTTTTTCCTCCAATCTCATTGTCCACACGCAAATCATAGGTGATTCCTTGCGAAGTTCCGTGTTGCTCTTCGACTCCGCCTCTTAACATGTAGATCATTTTAAAGGCAGTTTGTTCATTAATAGCTTGTTTTGTTTTAGGCACAAAATTTTCGATTACGTTTCCATTTTTATCTTCGATGCGCGTGATGAAAAATGGTTGTGTGTTAATGCCGCCATTTACAAAAGTGCTGTACGCTCCCACCAGCTCAAACAATGAGACATCGCTTGTTCCGAGACATAGTGAAGGAACCGTGTCCAAGTCACTTTCTATCCCCACACGGTGAGCAAATTCTATCACATTTTCAATACCGAGTGCTTGCATCATCTGTGCGGTGATAGAGTTTTTTGATTGAGCCATTGCCTGACGGATTGTCATCTCTTCACCAAAACCCTTATCGCCCTCGGCATTGAAAGGATACCAATCCGGTTGGTTTACGATCTTAAACTGTGGTGAGATATCTTTCAGTTTGTAGCAAGGAGAATAGTCAGATTCCATCGCGAGTCCATAGATGAAGGGCTTAAATGTAGATCCGGGCTGCCGCTTCCCTTGCTTCACGTGATCAAACTTGAAGTACTTGTGATCAATACCTCCTACCCATGCCTTGATATGACCTGAGTTGGGATCCATCGCCATCATTCCGGTCTGTAGAAAACGCATATGATAATCTAATGAATCCATACTGCTGAATAGCGTGTCTCGATCGCCTTTCCATGAGAATACACTCATGGGCTTTTTCAGCTTTAGCATAATTTTTAGAGAGTCAGAATCTTCTCCATATTTATCTGCATAGATCGCATATGCATCTGTCTTTTTAATTCGCTTTTTCAAAAAGTCCTTGATCTCACGACCATCTTCGTCCGACCAGGGATTGCGATTGCGCCTTTTCCATTCCTGGTAAAATTGTCCCTGCAACACTGCCATATGTTCTGCCACCGCTTCCTCCGCATATTTTTGTAGACGGCTGTCAATTGTTGTGTAGACTTTTAATCCTGCGTTATACAAATCGATTCCTCTCGCATTGCAATATTGCTGTAGATAGTTACTCAACACGGTTCTGAAGTAGGGAGCTAATCCTTCGTTTTGGTTTTGAACACTATAGGTAAGTTCGATGGGCAAACTCTTGATGGAGTCAAACTTTTCTTTTGTGTCTATCTTATAGCCATGTTTATAAACTTTATACAAAACTTCGTTTCGCTTTCTCAGCGCATTGTTGGGGTTGCGCTTTGGATTGAAGAAAGAGGGAGCTTGTAACATGCCTACCAGGATTGCGGATTCTTGTAAGTTGAGGCTATCGGGTTCTTTATCAAAATAGGTTTCTGCCGCCACTTTTATGCCAAAGGCATTGCTACTGAAATTACTTGTGTTGAGATACATGGCAATGATTTCTTCCTTCGTAAAGTTTTCTTCGAGATTGATAGCAATAACCCATTCTTTTGTTTTTTGAATAATCCTTCGCGGATACTTGCCCAACCCTGCCAGCAATCCATCAAGCCCCTTATCAGGGTTGAGTGTGTAGAGGTTCTTGGCAAGTTGCTGAGTGAGGGTACTGCCGCCTCCGGCAGGATTGAAAGTAATCAACCCTTTGAATACACGAAAAAAGGCGGGTAGATCGAGTCCGGAGTGATCATAAAACCGATGATCTTCTGAGATTAAAAGTGTATTAATTAAATCTTCCGAAAGTTCTTCATAGTGTACCTGACTACGGTTGTAGCGAAAATAGCGTCCAAGCGAAACGCCATCTGCTGAGAGTACTTCTGAAGATAAATCATTGTCTGGATTTTCGATTTCGGCCAAACTAGGCATACCTCCAAATAAACCAAAAAGGTCGGCCTTTACGGACAAAATGTAAAGAGGAAATCCAAGGAAAAAACAAAGGAACGCGATCCAGACGTACTTGATTGCCTTGGGTATCCAGGGTTTCTTTATCTGAAACAGTTTATTGATTTTGTTTTTGATAGTTTCGGTTGAAGAACGTGAGGTACTCATCGAGTGCTTTGGTTCGGTAGAAGGTTTGGAAATTATCTTTAGTGATTACAAAATTATAGAATTTATAGTTGGAAAATGGCTTTGCGATCGATAGTTGGGCGAGAAACTTGTCGTAATAACTGAGTGCTGTTTCGCGGTCGGGAAACTCGACAACCATGGTGACCAACTTCTCATCATTCAATGCCAGGTTACTGGTCGTTAGTTTAAGCTTTGCCCACTGTGTTTCATTGAACTTTTCCAACGCATCCACCACAGTGTTGGTGATTCGGTCACTGGTGGTATATAGGGTAACAAAATAGTGGATGCCCTCCACGTTCGCACTATACCGAATTCCTTTTGCCTTCTCCAGTTTTTCCAGCAACGCCTTTGAAGCTGCCAAAAGTTGTTCCGCGTATGCTTTAGTCGGCTCAGCAGGGTAGCGCTTGATAAAACTCTCCAGCTCGAATTGATAACGAGTGACGTCCTCCGTTTTGCCGGTAATCAATACCTTCAATAATTCAAGCTGAGGAGTAAATCCTGTTTCTCCCACTTGCAGGGCTTGACTTATTTTTTCTTGAGCCTGTCGCAGATTGTCTTGTTGAAAATAACGGTAGGCTTCTTTGTAAATCAGCTTTTGTTTTTCGGCTGCGACACTTGTTTCTTTTAGATAGTTTGGATTCACCAAGATTTTAGCAAACGTTGAAGTAGGATAGGTTTCTGTCAATTGTTTTGTATAGCTAGCTGCTTTCTCTGAATCCGTATCCCGGTGGATGAGATAGAGTTTGTAGAGTGCTTCTGGTCTAAAATCAGATAGGGGAAACCGGCTCAACAGTTTTTCATAGGATGCAGCAGCATTTTGTTTTTCATCGAGCTGAAAATAAAACAAGTCACCCAACTTGAAATAGGCTTTTTCAATCGCTGCCAATGCTTCTTCTTTTTGCTTTTCAGTGGTGGGCAATTGGGCAATTAGTTTCCCCACTTCATCTAATTTCTCTTCGGGTTTCTCTACAGTTGTTGGAGCGGTATTATTCTTTGTGGGTTCTTCCGCAGTTCGCAAAGAAGCCAATGTTGCTTCGGGTGCAGCAGCAGCCTTGTTAGATCTTCGCCAATTGTCTTCCAGCGCCACACCTCCCCAAATCCGCTGAAACTCACTTTGGCCAGTTGCGACCAATGCACTATTTCCAAAATACCAGTCAGAAGTCGCGCTCGAAGGAGCGTTGTTGAAGAAAGAATTGTTCTGGTTACCGCTTTCTGAAGTTACGCTTTCAGCCTTTTTTCGTTTCTTTTTTAACACAGCCAATTTTTTGTCGCGAGCGGCAAAGACAGAATCAAGTCTTTTTCGAAGGGTAAGGGAATCAAACGAAGCGAGTGTAAGAAGGCTGTCGTTGAGAGTAATCGTCTCTGTGTAGCCTGCAAACTCGCCAAGGATTTTTTGACGTTTTTTGATCGCTTCATAATTTTCAAAGTCTTTTGGCAGTGCGCTAACGGCACTGTCATAATACAGTTTTGCCAGACTGTATTTTTTCAGCGAATCGAATTGAAGTTGACCGATTCGAAGATAAGCGTTCCCTTGGATTCGTTTGCTTTTGCCGGAATGGGCTGCGGACTTGTAGTTGGATATCGCCTCTGTTAAATTTCCTTGCTTGCGCTCAAACTCTCCCCACTCAAAATAAATTTTGTCTTTGAACTCCAGGTTTTTGCTATCCGTAAGCATTTTGTCAAATTGCTTTCGCACCAGACGCACATCGCGTTTATCTTGCAGGCGAGCAACTTGTGCCATGTTCAATCGCGCATAGAAGTCAATCTCATAGTCGGGATTTGTGGCTAAGCATTTACGGTAGAAGTTGTAGGCCTCCGAATTAAAACCGAGTTTTTGATAGACTTGGCCAATGATAAAATAAATTCTTCCTTTTCGATCTACCCGCGACAAAAGTGAGTCGGCCTTCGAAAGATTTTGCACCATGTTATCGTAATCATTTCGAATTTGATAAAAGTAGGCTTTCTCCAGATACAATTTTTTTGCGTTCTGTTTGCTGATCAGTTTTTCCTTATCCAGAAATCGAAAAACCTCCTCCGCCCGATCAAAATCTCCTTGCTCGGTGAAGGTTCGCAGTAAATAAAGCAACGCAGTATGGCGCGTTTCGTAGGAAGGAC
>JAJTGQ010000119.1 GCA_021299455.1 Flammeovirgaceae bacterium
CGATGCCATGGAGGCAGGTAGCCTGCTAAAGGAAGATCAATTAAACAGGGTCATTAAAGAGAACATTGAAAACGTAATGGGATTTAATAAGTATATGCAAATGGCTAAAAATGCAGAAACCTTATTTCAGTCATATACAGCTCAACGCTTGCAGGTTGAAAATGAAAAACAAGAGTATCTGCAGCTTCTCGAACAAAAGAAAAAACAGGATGAGATAGCTAACCATTTGCAAATTCAATTGCAGGATTCGCTCCAATATTCCGTGGCCAATAAGGAAATATATGACAACCTCAAGGGCGGCTTAAATCAAGAAAGCACGATCAAAAACAAAATAGAACAAACGAAACTACAAATAGAAAACATTCATAAGAAGGAAGCAATCTACCATGATGATTTAGATGAGTTTGTGAAGGAAATAGAGTTGAATGTTTGTGTGCCTAAACTAGTGGAGGCAATTAAGTCTGAAATCAATCTTATCTTAAAAGTGAAAGGCGAAAAGGAGCAACAACAGAATAGCAATATCTCGCCTGAGCAGATTGAAGCGATCAGCAAAACAATAGTGCAATACCTAAAAGAAAACAGCCTCGTGCTCAAAGAGGTAACTACTGCAGAGTTGGTTGATTACGTCATAGCCGCTTCTAACAACAAACCCGAGCATGATCAGTATGATTTTTTAGAGTTTTCAGAAGTAAAAGCATTGGAAAGCTTATTGAATACAAAAACAAGCAATACTTTCCCAGCATTAAATCAGCAACAGGTAGAATTGAATGTTTCCCTCAATCAGATTCCTTTACTGGAAACGCAAATTGAAAACATGAGGGCTCAGATAACCGGCAGAGACTATGCCTTACTTAAGGCCTACGAAGATAATGAGAGCAGTATCAAGAAGTACGAAATAAACATTGCTGATACAAAAGCTGAAATCACGAAAATTGAAAAACGCCTCCATCAATTTGATATTCAAACAAGTCAGGAACCCGACCCCAAGTATGAGGCACTTGGGAAGTTGAAAGGATTCTTCGAAGATGTTGCAAATCGTTTGTTGAAGGTAAAGAAGCAGCAGATTCAATTGAAGATGAAACAAGACCTTAATATCAATTTAGCTGCTTATCGTGATGTGATCGACCGCGTAGAATTATCTGAAAATCTTAAAGACCTTACTTTTAAAATCTACCACAAAGCAGGTAATGAGATTTATATAAGTCAATTGAACACCGCTTCAAAACAAGTTGTGATTCAAGTTCTGTTAAAATCATTGCACGAATTTGGGGATTACGACCCACCGGTAATGATTGATACGGTAATGGGCGTACTGGACGAAACAAGCAGGGCAACTGTTTTAGAGAATTATTTCCCCGAACTTTCGCACCAGACTATTCTACTTAGTTCCGATAGCGAAATTCGAATTGGAAAGGATCTGAAGAAAATTGAACCCTTTATTTCAAAAGCCTTTACCCTTCAACGGGACAGAGAAAAACAGCTCACGGAAATTGTTCCCGGCTATTTTGGTGTAACTATAAACGAATAAGCCATGAGTATAATCAACTTACAAAATATACGACAGGCTGATGGCATCATTGAGGAACTTCATGATGTGCGCATCAAAATTGAGCAACGAATTAACCTGGAGAAGTATTCAGCTAAAACCAAACCGTTAACGCTTAATAACAATAAAATCATGCGGGTTTGCTTACTCGCTGGCCTTTCAAATAAGGAACAGCGCTCCCTTAGCTCGATAGAACAAATCCAGATATCAAAAACCGGAAACAGAATTTTTGAAACTCTTTTTACACTACATAATCTTGGTGGTGCCTACTCTGCATTATTAAAACTTCGTTATCAAAGCTTGCCAATAGATTGGGAAAATACAACCCTTAAAAGCAAGATTGTAAACGCTGAGATACTCCGTGGGCGTGACGTCCTGCTTAAAGATGATGTATTAGATGATTGGTTGTTAAATACAGTCACTTCTTCAAGGGGTGGAAAGGCAGGTGCTATACCTTTCCTTAATCTTAACATTGGTTCGTACGAAGATGAAATTCCTGCCCTGTTGAATTTGAATGGTAGAGACATCCCCAATACACAAATTCTGGTTGCAGGTACGACCGGTTCCGGTAAATCTAATTTACTGGCAGTACTGTTAAATGAAATACGATCACTTTCAATTGAAAGTCCTTATCCGGTGAATTTTCTTTTATTTGATTACAAGGGTGAATTTTCCGACCCGGCTAACAACGCATGGTTAACTATGTTTGAAGTGGATAGAGCTGCAATTCTTGATCCAATTGTTTCCCCTCTTCCTTTTACTCCATTCAAAGACTTCACAGGTCGGGCGCAAAACGAAATCAATCTTTACTCCACGGAACTGGCAATAGCCCTTTGTTCAATTGACAGAGCTACGATCAGTGCAAACATGAGCAATAGATTATCGGAAGCCATCATCAACGCATATAAAAGATCACAAAACCATCCCGTCACTTTTGATGGTATAATTAAAGAATATACGGCTTTACAGTCCGACAAGGATAAAGACAAAGACGATAGCGTAAAGTCAGTGCTAAAACAGTTGATAAGAAATAGCCTATTTGCCAATGAAGATCGAATCGATCTGATAAAGGATAGTTACATAGTGAAGATGGATGGCTTTCCTAAAGACGGCCCCATTGCAAAGGCGATCGTGTACTTCATTGTATCAAAATTGAATATCATTTATGAAAAACTTGCGAAGCAGGCCGTAGATGAAGACACAGTCGAACTTCGCCATTTTACCATCATTGATGAGGCTCACTACATGCTGGGTTTTGACAACAAACCACTTCGTGACTTGATTGCCATCGGTCGTAACAAGGGTTTAAGCATTATCCTGGCAACACAAAACATGGATAGCTATAAGAGCGAGTACTTTGATTTCTATGCCAATGCTCAATACCCATTGATCATGAAGCAACAATCGATTAACGATGGTGTCATCAAAGATTTGTTCGGTGTTTCGGGCAAAGAGTTTCAGGAAATCAAGGAAGCAATTGCTGGCTTACAAAAAGGAGAGTTGATTATTAAAAATCCTTTGGCAGTTACATTAGGTATGGGTAAAAAGTACAAGAAGATTAAGGTAAGACATTTGATTTAGTATGTTTTAGTCCACAAACAATTAGTCTATGGAGAAAGATTTTTTCAATGATCTAAAAAAGGAGGCTCACGAATTGCAAGGCCGTTAAGTGGAGATTCCATCCACGGTGACCACTTTTTTTCGCGGCTTTGCAATAATCATAATCGATCGATTCTAAGTAAGTAAAGTGGTCACCTTAACGTGGCAAAAACTGATCCGGCTTCGCGGAATTTCCAATAGGACATAAATTGACTTTTTTTTGAAACTAGGGTGCGACTGTGTCGGTTACCAACAATAGCAAAATAGGAACCCATATTTTTAAAATAGGAACCAACTTTAGAATAAAATCACAAAGGGATCGTACTTATGCAAATCGTTTTGCTACCTCATTCCAATTCACCACATTCCAAAAAGCAGTGCAATAATCCGGTCTACGGTTTTGATAGTGTAAATAGTAGGCATGTTCCCAAACATCAAGACCCAGTATTGGCGTGCCTTTTACTTCGGCTATGTCCATTAATGGGTTGTCTTGATTGGGGGTTGACGTAATGGCTAGTTTACCATCTGCGCCTTTGATGAGCCAAGCCCAACCCGAACCAAACCGAGATGTGGCTGCGGTGTTGAATTTCGTTTTAAAGTCTTCAAAATTTCCGAAGGCAGCATTGATTGCATCTGCTAATGCTCCCGCTGGCGCACCTCCAGCATTGGGTGCCATGATCATCCAAAACAGGCTGTGATTATAATGACCACCGCCATTGTTGCGAACGGGCATTGGGTGTTTTGAAATGGTTGCACAAATCTCTTCAATACTTAGATTTTCCTCTGGTTTGCCAGAAAGGGCATTGTTAAGGTTAGTAACATATGCATTGTGATGTTTGCCATGATGAATTTCCATTGTGCGTGCATCAATGTGTGGCTCTAATGCATTGAATGCATAAGGTAGTGCCGGGAGTGTAAAGGCCATAGTATGTTTGATTTTAGATGTTTTGTTTTTGTCATTCCAAATATAGGAACCAATTCGCTATTTGTTATAAGTCCAACTTCGAGTTTTCAAATTTTGAACTTTGAATAGCTAGTATCTTTTTACCAATTCGCCAAGCGTTTTTAGCCCTTTGTCAATTTTTTCACTCCAAGGTGCACCGTAGCTAAGCCTGAAATAATGATGAAACTGCCCTTGTGATGAAAAGATTTGACCAGGCGCAATCCCGATTTGATGATGTAATGCTCGTTTGTGGAGCTTGAAACCGTCCAGCTTTTTGTTCATTTCCACCCATAAAACAAAGCCGCCTTGAGGCCTCGTAATTCTAATGTCATCCGGGAAGTATTCGAATATTGCTTGAAGATATCTGAGGCATTGAGTATGAAGTGCCGTGCGAAGGTGCCGCAGGTGTAGTTCATAGCGACCATTTTGCAGAAAATGCGCAATGGCAGATTGTGCCAGCGTGTTGGTAGCAACGTTGTTCATTCGTTTTAAACTCAATACTTTTTCTTTGAATCGCCCGGGCACAGCCCAGCCAATTCGGTAACCGGGAGCCAGCGATTTTGAAAATGACCCGCAGTGTAATACAAGGCCTTTTTCATCAAAAAATTTGCAGGTTTTGGGTCTTGTTTTGCCAAAATAGAGTTCACCATATATATCATCTTCAATCAATGGAATTTCCTTTTTAGCAAGCATCTTCACCAATTCTTTTTTCTTTTCGTCTGGCATGCAACTCCCAATAGGGTTATTGAAGTTGGGCACGAACAAACAAACTTTGATGTTTAGTTTTGGGATGGCCTTCTCTAAATAATTCAGGTCGATCCCTGTGATAGGATCCGTGGGGACTTCTACCACATTCAATCCCAGGCTTTGCATTACTCGAAAGATTCCGTAGAAGGTCGGGCTTTCAATGGCAACCGTATCCCCTGGTTTGGTTACCGCCTGTAGGCAAAATGAAAGTGCCTCCATGCAACCTGCTGTTACAATGATATCCTGCTCGCTCAAGGTGCCGCCCCAGTTAAAACTAAATCGAGCAATTTGTTTACGTAGATGTTCGTTCCCTTGGATGTGCTCATAGCCCAGACAGTGGTCAGGGGAGTGATTCAAACAATGCAGCACCGACTTTTTTAGTTTCGCAGCTGGAAGCAGACTGGAATCGGGTGCGCCCAATGAAAATGAAGTAAGCTTGGTTGACCGCAGATCATTGTAAACACTGGTGATCATTTCATCTAATGTGACGGGCAATGCTTCGTCTGTCGGGGCGCAACTCGTGGGTATGGCAAAATTATGCTTCGGAGAAAATTTTACGTAGTAGCCGGATTGTGGCCTTGCCTCTACCAACCCCTTGCTCTCCAAATGATAGTATGCCTGGAAAGCGGTGCTCAAACTAATTCCTTGTTCTTTGCTGAGCGACCGAACCGAGAGGAGTTTATCTCCTACTTTTAAGGATTGTTTTTCAATGAGTTGCTCAATTCGATCGGCTACTTCTTGGTAGATGTGCTCGCGTGTGCTTGTCTCCATATCGTAAAACTGATATGGTCAAATGTACTAAAATTCAAAGTGATATTTTTTGGTTTACAACAGCGTTTACAATCGGCTTGAAAACCCTTCAGGAATTTTGAGTAGGCACTTTAAAAATTGGTACTTATTTGCTGCCCGAATTTGTTGGTCATGATATGCAAAAACTTTTCGTTGGGCTTAAGCACCCCGGAAATACCCATTTCCATGGTCTCTGAATTACCAAGGAGCTGAATAGACATATCATTGATCTTTACCACGCGGTGTAAATAGAATGAACCATTTGTTGTAATTGGTTTCGAAAAGAGGATCACTCCACGTTCATTTAATTTGATAAGGTAGGGGCTGCATTCACCACTACTTATCTTCGTACGCACTTCTTTTCCCGTTTGGTCGCTCAGGACGAAATAGCTTCCAGTCAACATATACCCATCAGCAAGGCTGATGACATCTGTTAATGTACCAGTCACAGCAATATTTTCTTTCTTCCATGTTATTTCTCCTAAGACGTTTATACCAAGCATATCGATCGGCTCGGCAGAACTGAACTTTTCTCTTTGCTCTACCCCTTTCAGCACAAGGGTAAAGGAATTGCTTTTTTCAGCGTACAGCAATGCACGAGGGAATGATTTGTTATCTAATTTTTTGCGAAGCCGTTCTTCACCCTTTTCGTTAATGTAGACGAACGTATTCAACACATCACCGCGGGTTGCGTGGATGGAGCGAATGACTAACGCGCTTCCCTCTTGAGTGAGTACCAGAGGATCCAAGTAGGCATGTGCATCGCCAATCGCTATACTGTCTACTGAAGCAGTAACATCCTTAAACCAAGCGGGTTTACCATCAGGATTAATCCGCATAACAAAAGTACTAACGAGATTTTTTTTCTTGTCGGGTTTGTAAATAC
>JAJTGQ010000148.1 GCA_021299455.1 Flammeovirgaceae bacterium
AAGCTGGTTGTTTTGCCCGCACCATTTGGACCGAGCAATCCTACAATTTCCCCCTGTGAAACCTGCACTGAGACATTGTTCACAACGGTTCGCTTTTTATATTTTTTCAATAAGTTCTCTGCTCTTAATATCATGTCATTCAAAAATTAGGTCTTTGATTCGGAGTTGAAGAGTTGTCGTGCCATTGTAAGTATTTTCCTCCAGTGTAAAGGCCATGTTGAAAAATCCACCGCGTGTCAATTGGTCGTAAAATTGAATCATGTCAAAACCAACCACATTGAATATACTTTTGTTCCCTTTTTGCGCAGCCGAAAAACGAAGGTGCCTTTCTTTAAAATTGGCGAGATTACCTTCCACAAAAACATTTTTAGCTTCAAAAACCGGCTTTTGATTTTCTGGGCCGAAGGGTGCCATTTGTTTGAGAATGTTGTTGAATTTATCATTCATGGAATCAAACTGAATGGGAACATCAATTTCAACAACGGGTATTAGCATTTCATCGGTGATGGTTTGCGATACCACCTCTTCAAACCGTTGTTGAAACGCCACCAAATTGCTTTTATCCATCGTAAGTCCTGCGGCATATTTGTGGCCACCAAACTTGTCAAGCAAGTCGCTGCAGGCACTGATCGCTTCATACAGGTCAAAGTCTTTTACGGAGCGGGCCGAGCCTGTAATTTTATCATTTGATTCAGTGAGGATCACGGTAGGGCGGTAATATTTTTCCACACACCTAGCAGCAACTATGCCAATTACTCCTTTGTGCCATGTATTTTTAAAAAGCACCGTAGATTTTGCCCTTCTGAGCTTTTCATCACCATCAATCATAGCGAGGGCTTCATCGGTGATGGAAAGATCGTACTCTCTTCGAAGGTTGTTCTTAAGATTAATTTTTTCTGCTAATTGATTCGCCTCGTCTTCTGTCTTTGAAATTAAGAGTTCAACAGCTCCGCGTGCATGAGCTACACGCCCGGCCGCATTTATGCGTGGACCGAGGGTAAAAACTACCCCAGTGACATCCAAGTCACCTTTGGCAGCTGCGATGTCTTTCAGCGCTTTTAACCCGGGCCGCGGGCGCTCGTTTAATTTCTGCAGCCCGAAATGAACCAGAATTCGGTTTTCGTCTACGATGGGAACAATGTCGGAGGCTATACTAACTGCAACCAAATCAAGGTATTCATTTAGCTCCTCTTCCTTTCTATACGATTGTGCATAGGCCTGCATTAATTTAAACCCCAGTCCACATCCACTGAGCTCTTTAAAAGGATAGTTGCAATCACTTCTTTTTGGATCAAGCACGGCAATGGCATTGGGAATATTTGTTCCGGGTAAGTGGTGATCACAGATAATAAAATCTATTTTTTTCTCCGTTGCTAAAACGACTGCGTCAATCGCTTTTACACCAAGATCCAGCGCGATGATTAGACTAAATCCATTTTCCTCTGCCCATTTAATGCCAGCTTCTGAAACGCCATAACCCTCAGTATGCCGATCAGGTATATAAAAATCACAAAGAGGATAGAAGCTTTGGAGGTAGCTATACACCAACGCAACCGCAGTTGTTCCATCAACGTCATAGTCTCCATAGATTAAAATTTTCTCACCGTTTTCAATAGCGATGTTTAACCGGGACACGGCTTTTGTCATATCCCTTAGCAGAAAAGGACTATGAAGCTCTGCTAATGAAGGGCGAAAGAATTTTTTTGCCAAGTCAAAGTTGTAAATGCCACGCTGAAGTAAAATGGATGTAAGAGAAGGATTAACATTGATCTGTTGGCTAAGGGTTTCGATTTCGCCCTGCGCTGGTTCAGATTTGCGTAACCAATTTCGTTGCATGCACTTATTTTTGTTCGATCGTAAAAGCTCCTGCTTTTCCAACTATCCCATCCAGGCCAGCGATTCCGCGCTTCCCATTTTTTCCGTCTTTTGGTCCTAAGCCTGCCTGCCCGCCAATTCCCCCAATTCCCCCAGCACCAGCAAAGCCACCATAATTCTTAAATAGAAGTTTTGTCCCTTGAAGTGTATACAGGTCGGTGCATGTTTTGCAAGTAACTTTAACGATGCCACCATTTCCTCCTGAGGCTCCGTTTCCACCATTTCCGCCATTTCCGCCATTTCCCCCTTTACAAACTTGGGTTCCCGATCCCCCATCGCCACCTTTTCCCCCTTTTCCCCCACTTCCCCCATCACCACCGTTCAAGTCGATCGTCAAAACGCCATCAATTTTTAGGCTATTGAAGTAAAATGATAAGTTAAGCCCATCAATCCCCGGTTTTCCCACTTCACCGTCTTTTCCATTGTTACCGTTGCGGCATGGCGCACTTTGCCCTCTGCCAACTGCGCCTGTCTTTCCTGACGTTCCATTTTTTCCGCGCCCGCTAATAACACATCCGTTTCCAACAATTACCACCTTGGCATTAATGATGTTTTCTTTTACATCTTGATTGAGTATTATACGAGAGGAGTCCCTCATAACCAACGTATCAGCCACCAAAATATCTGAACCAATTATCTTGTACTCCTGCTTTGACAGAATCTCAAGCCGATCTAGTCGGATTTGAGCGCGCGCAGTGTTCGCAAAGAGGCAGAAAGTCAGTAGCGCAGAAAGTCGTAACATGAAGCAAAAATAAACAATAGCAAGGGAGTTGACATGTCACGCAAAGCTAACAATGTAGTATTCGTTTTTTTGTAAGGCACAAAAAAGGGCAACCATCGGCTGCCCTTTTTTACGATAAGGAAGGAAAAATTATCTTTTTCCTGGCGCCTTGTCGGCAACTACTCCCTCTAACACATCTTTGATTTCTACGCGCTGCCCATCTTTAAACGGAACGATCCACGCGTCTTTCACGCCCATATCGCGCATGTATTTTTTGAACTTATCCGCTTCCCAATAGTCACGAAAAACACCGATGGTAAATTTCTGTTCGCCTTTATCGGTTGCCTCTCCTCCAAAGTTTGGGTTATTATCAAAGTACTTTGCTAAATCTTTATTTTTGAAAGCACCAATCTGTACTTTAAAAACCACTCCTTTCGAAAAGTCCATCGGATTGATTGGAGGATTTTCTTTCAACTGAGCAAGCTCTGCTTTGGTGGAAGTTAACTCGCTTCTCATTTTAGAAATTTGGTCTTCCAAGTCAGCGATTTTTGCGTTCTTGTCGCTTACTTGGCCGTTGAGCGTACTAACCTGCCCTTTTAGAGCCGAGTTATCTGTTTCAACGACTTGTTTCGTTTCTACCAACGTTTTTAGGTTAGCAGGATTCTTGGCGAATTCCTTGGCTTTCTTTTTCCATTCTTTCTTCTCCTTTTTGGAGAGCTGAGAGAAAACTTGCGTGCCGGAAAAAATCAGCGCCAGGCAGAGGAATAAAACTCTAGTTTTCATGTTTTGTGGGTTAGTTTAAAGGATAAAAGTAAGAAATATTTGGGAATTGAAGGATTGTCTTCAATACATTGTAGATTGATCACCTACCATCCATATGGATTAAAAGGTAGTTTTATTTGACCATAAGGGGAATGTAATTCAATCAGTCCAATTGATTATTTATTAAGCTCGGTGCATGACTAAAATTTTTGTAACTTTTCTATTCGTATTAATGCTGCCATTCGGTAGTATTAGCCAATCAAGAACAAAAGTTGTTTTGCTTGGCACGGGCACACCCAATGCTGACCCCGATAGGTTTGGGCCTTCGGTTGCAGTGGTGGTGGATAACACGCCTTATATAATTGACTGTGGACCGGGCGT
>JAJTGQ010000123.1 GCA_021299455.1 Flammeovirgaceae bacterium
ACTACGAAAAAAATCAACTAAAAACTCACCAGAAAAACAGTAGCTTTGAATCATCAAATCTTATGGCCTAAAGGGGTGGGTCAAACCATTCCCGGAATCAGTGGGTCAGACTTCCCGGAATAATCAATCAATTGACAATCTTCCTTTATTCTCTTTGATCCCCTGAGTATATCAAAATTGTAGTAAGAAGCATAAATGGAATTGATCAACTTGTCTTGATAATGTGGGTAGTAATACTTGTCTTCTGAAATAAGTTTAGTCAGAAGTGAATCGCGCTGTGGGTACGAAAGCGGGATCATGGAAGCAAGTCGCCTCCAATCTTTATTGTCAGGGTTGTTGGTAATCGCAGCTTGTAGTTTTGTATTGTAATTTCTATTGATTTCTTCCTCTCCAATAAAACCCGTATTTAATCTCAGCAATGCCAGAGCCCAATATCCGAGTGCCTCACTTATTACTTCGCTATTCTTAGCGGATGTTAGCGCAGCCATGCATGCTTTTACACACTGATCATATTCCTCCATATTGTAATAGTACGCTATTAACGCTCTGGGCTCTGTTTCTTGAAGAATAAACAAAGCTGCCTGATAGCAGAGCCATTGAAAGGATGTCTCGCAATTTTCTGTAAGTGTTGATTTAAATACTTTTCTTTTCGTTTTAAACTGGATGGTAAGGCTTAGCTCTTTCTCGTTGCAAAAGAATTCCATTGCCACATAATTATTAACAGGTACATTGAGGAAATCAAAAAGCTTATCGGTCATAACTACCAATGCCTTAATTGATATTCCACTGATGGCTAGTTCACCTATGGTTTCAAACTCTTCGTTGGTAAGATATATTTTCTTCGTTATGAGATTTACATTTCTTTTTGCCGCTTCATATGGTCGTATGTCTGGTTCGTAGTTTTGAATACGCAACTTCATGTGGTTTACCGTTTTCACAATAGACGCTTCGGTATATCCCTTCTTTGTAAAATCCTCTGGTACGTGTGTATAGTCAAATACGCAGGGTTGCCGTTTTAAACTAAAATAGAGCAAGGCATATCCAATAAAAATAAAGAGCAAGCTGAACTTAATGATCGGTTTATAGCCGCCACCCTTTTCGCTTTCATCCTCACTAGGTTCGCCAAACGACCTTCTGAAGAAAATGATTATCCATTGAAGCATGTATCCATTGAAATTTAAATTGTAATTACAAGATTTGCCAGGTAAGCAACACAGACCAACCCTGCAGTGTATGTGATTAAAATAAATAGCGATATATATTTATCAAATTGAAGATTTGATACTTCAAATTTCAAACCGAAGAAAAGTATGCCCATATAAACTAAGGAATAATAGGTGTAACCCAGAGGATGGAGTTTCTTTTTCAACGAAACTAGACCATAAGCATCATTCAATTTTCGCAAGAAAAACAAGGCTATAAATGAACACACTAAATACAGCCCAAGGGTATTATAAACAACTTTATATTTTTCAAGACCAAAGCCCCACCAAAAATCTGGAAGCCAATAGCCAAATAGATATGACCAAATTGTTTTTGACTCAGCTTCGGTTTCAAAAAGTTTATATTCTTTAAAAAGCTTTTTGTAGTTATTCTTCTGACCACTTGCGTTAAAAAATTCCAACAGTTTTAAGTAAGTTACTCTTACGTGGTCATTATTGTGATTATCGGGAAAGGCTAAAGAAAAATGTTTATAGTTCATCTCCAGCTTACGGAAATTGGCGCCTTCAAAAAAGAGAAAAATAGTATCCTTGCCTGGCACGGATTCGATCTCTGAAAAATCAATAAAAGAAGCCGTGTCCTTTACATTGAAACTTCGAAAATCAATTGAATTTAAACCTATCTTCCCCTGCAGAAAAAATTGATTTAGAGCCTTGGATTCTTGCAATGAAACGTAATTCATATGGGAGTTGCGGATTACGAGTGATTTAATCTCGCTTCCATTTAAAAATAAGCTATCAACCTCACTATCCACGCCAATAATGATTTCATCAATAACACAATTCTCAAGACGTATTACTTTAGCTTTAATATTTCTAAAATTGATTGTTCTTATAATTCTATTTGAAAGTTCCAGACGTTCAAAATTTGACCCATCACCTTCAATATTATCTAGAGTAACTTCAGAAGATATGTCGGTAAGATTTAATTCGAAAAGCTGATCTTCATTATCTAGTTCAATTTTTTCTATACCTGTCGTGATCGTCAATAAAGTCGAGTCATTTTGCTTTTTTTGATCGCCATGCGCAAACATGCTATTGCTGCAAACAATCATCAAGTGAAAATACGCTACTATTCTAATCATACCTTAATTTTTTAAAGTTCTTGTGCCCAGGTTATTTCCACCATTTTTTGAAATAATTTTTCTATAGCTAAATGGATCAATGCTATAAATAACAAATATGGTTTGATCTACAGAGAAAGCCCTACTCTTGAACTCACCATTGGCATCTGTACAGAGCTTTTGCACTCTACCTCCTTCTATTTGCACTATTTTTTCCACACAGTCACTCGCCAGTTCTGGCATAGTCCTAACAAGTTCTAAAAACCTTGATTCAATATTTCGCTCGTCTACCTGTGAAGCTTGTAGTAGATAGATGGTGTAGTTGTCATACATGCTCTTTTGGTACGAGCCTGTGCCTTTATAATTATCACTCTGTATCTGTTGGAAAGACGTAAATCTTTTTACTGCAACTTTTCCAGTTATTTGTGGTTGGGCTATGGACGCCTCAATAAGGACAATTCCTAAAATGATTAGTGTCAATTGCCTCATAACATCCAGAGTTGATTTTATGGAGTGTCCACAATAACCATTGGTGCTATTGCAGATAGTAGGTACGGTTAAGTTTTTCATTTATACTGATTGTTTTGACTTTTTGGCCTACTCCGTTTTTACTTATTCAAAGAATTTAAAAACGTTTCAATTTTGATTGTATCATTTTCTTCTGCTTTTGCAATAACCACCGTTTTGCAATTTTTCTTTAAGAGCTTTAGAGTTTCACTAAGTGCAGTAGCTCGGTTGGTTATCATTTCTGTCTTTGACAACGTCTTATTCAGACTATCCGCTTTAATCTTGTAACAAGCATAACCGGGTTTGTTAGTAACTGAATCGTACCAATGACCAATACCTTTTGTATTGTACTTGGCATTCTTCGCTGCCCACAATTTGGACTGTTCATTTATTTTTATTTTTGCGGGTAGTGGCAAGTACCAGATTGAATCTAAGTGTGAGTATGTAGTATCTTGAAATGCTTTGCTCAAGAGTTTCAATTCATCCGCAGTTATCAACTTATCTTCTACCATGTGGTAGGTTAATGCCGAAAAGCGGTTTATGAAACAAGTATCATTGCCCAATACTGTCTTCGAACCTAAGAGTTTAGTTACTGCCTGTCCTGCTGCCATGGAATCAATCTTATAGAGTGCCAACAGAGTAGAGTCTATTAATGGCAGTTTTTCTTTGGGGTAAATGCCTTTACAATCCAATAGCTTTTGGTATTCAGCCAATGAGTTTTTCATAATCACTACTTTATCCAATGGTTCATTTAGCAACAGTGAGAAGAAGTGTTTCAACGTTTCTTCTGCATTGATTTTTGCTTGCTTAGTAATGCCCGCTTTCTCTGCCTGAGTTCTAAGTTTGTCAAGGCAGCTTTGCTTTACCTTCCGAAGGTAGCTGCTGTCGTTGGCTTTGTTGGTAGCGGCAATGATTTCAAACCCTTTTATTTTTTGCTTGGCATTAAACCACGGGTTGATGTCGCAAGTGAGTATCTGAGGCTCAACACCAAAAAGATAAATAGTCCGATTTGCTTTATCGTATTTAAAGTTCCGTTCGTTAAAACTGCCAAAATCAATTCCAGCCTTTACCCATCCGCGCCCGATAGCAATAATCTGTTTCTTTTTAAATGCTTTAGTTTCTTTGAGTTTTTTGAGTTCGTCTGTCGCCTGTTTTTTTAGTATAGTCGCATCAAGAGCATATTCTTTAGTAAAATCTATCTTTTCCTTCTCGCTCCAAATAGCTTTTAACAAATCTCCTTCACTATCAATCTTTTTGGTAGTCAGAACAATTGAAACCATTTTCTGATACAATATGTCATTTACTAACGATTGGTTAACAATGTAAAAGGCCTCAATCAAATCTTTGCGCTTTCGGTACCAACGCACTTTAATGGTGTCTCTATTTGAATGGAATACCTCTAGTGCTTTAAGGTATTTTTGATTCAAAGTACCTACCTGATTCTCAAATTCGACTTGATTTTCAACAACGTCCTCAATCAATTCTTCTTGGAGAGACGACAATACCTCACCATAATATTCAGCGGTAATCAACTGGCCTATTTCTTTTATACTCACTACGCTGATGGGTGTGTCTTGCAGTGTCTTCTTTTTCGGTGCTAACAAACCGAACGGATCGAAGAAGGAAAATACCAGCACTCCGGCTACCACCAATATAATCTGAACCGCTAAATTTGCTACGCTCTTCATCTTGTTATTCTATTTCGCCTTCCGTTAAATCTGCCTCAGGTAGTAGCTCACCTTTTTCTTTAAAGGTGATGTAGATCTCTTCGTAGCCCAGGTTTTTCAACAGGACTTCTAGGAGTAAGCGAGTTTTTTGCTCAGTGGCTTCTTTCAGCCCTGTGTATTTTAAATTGTTACGGATATCCAACTCGGCCAGTCGATAAAAATTCTCCTGGTCAAAAATGTCAATCTTGTTAAGGAATGCATTCTCTGTAATGGCCTCGTCAATTCTAAAATGCTTAAATGGATAGCTGAAATTAATCACCTCCACATGAGGCAACTCTATCTGAATCATTTTATCGGTAATCTTAATGTCTTCTGGCTTTACTTTATTGAGGTCGATGCCGCTTTTAATAAAGGCCGTGGAGTAGGCTACAAAGCGCGCTTGGTTAAGGTGGATGATGCCGAGCAGTCGTTTATCACTAGTGCCAAATACAACCTTATCAATCGTGGTTTCGGTAGTTGCTAACTTAGCCGCTTGCCTAATTTTGCTTACCACCAAATACCGCTTGTCGTTTTTGCAAGAGGCTGAAAGCAGCACTAATAGGGATATGTAAAGAGCAATTCGCATCGGTTATCCTTTTGCAGATGGGTCGTGAAAATCGATAGCTGACTTTGTGTTTGTAGCAATATCACCTATAGGTGCAACAGAGGCCGTACCTGCAAATGGTTGCTGGGGTGCACCTGTTGGCGAGCCAGCAAGAGGAGGTGGAGTGTTAGGGGGTGTGTTGCTGGGTACGCCAATTACTTGTTTCCGATCTTTTAAAAGCTCGAGCGATTTACTACCAAAGTAAAACGCGATTACCATTAAAAAGCCGGTCTTCAAGAACTCAAAATGATCAATCAAGAATTCATTTTGGCTTATTTTACCTGGCAAGCCCAATGCGGCTATCATTATGGAAAGGCCGATCACCAAAACGGTAAGTGCAATTGTGCCTCGAATCGTGCCTGCCGGTAACCCCAGTGTTTCTTCCGAGTTTGGGTTACCGTCCGGTTCTGGTCCAGAGCCTTCTACAAATACTTTGGTTTCGCGATCTTGCCAATCTTTGTCTGTCCAACCAAAATTAATATTGTAGAAATAGATTGCCCATATGTAGTACAGGGTAAGCATCAATAGCCAGCTAACCATGATGGCTGCTGCGAGATTAAAGAAAAAACTCTCCTTTGGCGCGAGGAAAAATTTAAATAGTAAAGTATTTAGAATGAGTAATGCAGGAAAGAGAAGCGATCCCAGCAAAATGAAATGCTTGAAATCATTTTTAGTTTCTTTGGTCTCCATAATTTTGCGCGTTATTGTTCATTAATATTTTCTTGTGAGTCACTGATTTTCTTTGGTGTAAGCTCTTTATATTCGTTAACAAAAAAGTTTTTAACTTTTGTAAAGACCGCATCTACAATTTTAACTATTGGCCCTGCAAGACCCACGAGCCATAGCCAAATGTCTTTCATCAAGTCGATCCTCGATATCAGCAGCACTATGAGGAATGTTATGCCTGCTATTAAAATCAAAAGTAAAATCCGGTTCATAGTATTTTTATTACGCTTTAGCTACGTAGGCTTTGCTTACCCAACCGTCCACTTCAATTTTTACATGGTACCAGCCATTGCGCTCGCCCAATACTTCCAGTTCTTTATTAAGTGGCAGAGGCAAAGCAACTTTTTGAAACTCCACACCAGCGCCTTCACGAATGTTTAATTTGTCGGTAATCACTTTACCTTTTGCGAATACCGGTGCGGCTTCATCCACATCGTCTTGTCGGTTGCTGTGCAATATTTTGTTCCGAAACTTATCCAATGGAAAAGCTGGTCCTGGGTCTTGCTTACGACCGGGGGCTATTTCTTCGTGACCGAGTATCTGATTAATCTTTGGATATTTACTTATCAACGCAAGGCATACTTCTTCACATGCTTGTATCTGTGCTTCAGTATAGATATGCCAAAAACGCGGTGCAGTTTCATTTCTATGCACGGCTTGAATTACTTCATTGGCGGGATACTTAGTACCAAAAGAAGCCACGAAATCATTGCCGGCCTGAATCAAAAAACCAGGGTTATCGAGTTCTATGCCGATGGAGAATTTATTAAAGCTGGTGCGCCCACCATACGCACTTTCGCCTGCGTGCCATGAGATGTTCTCAAAAGATACGAGTTGAAAAATTTCTCCTTTTTTCCCAATTACAATATGAGCAGATGCTTTCACATCTTGGCGTTGAAGCCAATTGGCGGAGCTTTCTGCTGAACTACCTGCGGTGTAGTGGATGATGATGGTGTCAGGATAATTTACCCCGAACGGCACATTGTTTTTAGCGGCTATCATTTTGGTAGCCTCCTTGATAAAACCTCCTTCTATTGTTACCATATTCTTTGAGTTTGTGTATTTAAATTCTCCTAATCCGTTTTTTATTTCTTCACTGCATACTTTGATTTTTTTCCATTCAGTACTTCGGCAACATCACTGACGACTTCAGAGGAGGAATAGTAGTACCAGTGATTGAGTTTATCGGTGCTGAAATCTGTTTCTAAGTCATCTTTTACTTTCGAAACGTTTGAATCAAAAACATCAATTTGAGCCGAGTCTATTTTCTTACGCCCATAGCGCCCAAGGCGATTGCTAAAGTTTTTTGTGTACTTCGAGATATCCAAGACGCGGTCACCTTCATGAAAATAGACATGAACACGTTTACCCATTTCGATCAGTCCACTAAAGGGCTCATTCGGTTCGAAGATATTGTAGTTCACATCGGCTGCCATCAGTATAACTTCGCTAAATAGCTCACGCGTTTGAGACTGGTTCTTTTTTAGTTCTAACATCACATGTTCAAGCACTCGATTGCCCATGCTATGAGCCATTAGGTGGATACTACGGTTGCAGGGCTCGTTCCCGTCAACTAGCAGAAACGTTTGGAAGAACTTTGTCACCTTTTGAATTCCTCTTGCTAATGCCTTACCTGAAGCAATAGCATCTTCCCGATCATTAAAATAGTGATAAGGTATTTTTGGACTCATACCCGGCCAGGTAAAAATGATGATGTGGCTTATTGGGCATTTGGGATTGTCGACATATAGCTTTTGCAATTTTTTAAACGCGCTTCGTACATCTTCTAAGTTTGTATTAAAGCCATGAATAAAAAACAGAACGTTGTTGTTCTTTGCGTTTTTGCCGCCTTTACTTAGCTCGTCATAAAGTAATTTGAAAAAATGAGCTGACCCTTTCAATTCACCAACATCTTTACCTGCCAGGTTTGAGTAGGATGCTTCCAGCTCGTTGTCTGGTTCGGGGTAGAGTACAAATTTTCTATTGGCGTATGTGCCGAATCTCAGCTTGTCTGCAGCTTTCTCTTTGCCATCTTCTCGAACCGATTCTACACCGTTTGAGTCGGTTATAATTTCACGATTGGTTATAAAGAAATTCATAGGGGATTATTTAAAATTTTACAAAACCACAATACTTCTAACATTCTCTTTTAAAATTTTCACCGGCTTGCCCTCTTTGCTTTGCAGCTTTATTACTACCGAATCTTGGTGCACAATGCAGCCGCAATAGTTGTGGCTGAGTGTTATAATTTGGTATAGCGTATGGTCTTCCATGGGCTTGGAGCTAGTGGAAGTTTTAGCAAATGGGTTGAGCAGTTTTAATAGTTCCATAGCTGTTTACGCTTTTTTCGCTAACACTTTATTTAGCAGGCGCTGATCTTCCAATTGCTGCTTCAGTCTTTCTAAAAATTCGGGGCGCTTGCGTGGCGTGGCTGTCATAGCGGTACACACTTCTTGAATGGCGCGCTCCACCACACTTTTTCGATATTGTGGAAAAGCCGTCAGCACATTCTCCACCAGCCAACCTCGCTCGTGTGGCTCGTGGCAGGCCACATAGTCGCGGTGGAAGGTGGCCTTGTGTTGTTCGTCAATGGTTGTCCAATTCATAACGCTCTTATCTTTTGGTATCTCCTCTCAGGTATTTCTTGGCAATTGAGTAGTAGGCATCGGAGGTGTTTCTTCCTGCTTTGCCGTCTACGCGTAGGGGAAGGCCCACGCGGTTCAATAACTTTTGCAACTGCTCTGCTTTACCGTTGTAGGTATTTGGAGCAAAAGCAACTTGCGCCCCCAGTGTTTTAATTTGTGTAATGGTGTCAAGTTCACCGATCACAGCTAGTTGGCGCTCGCTCATTCTA
Source organism: Flammeovirgaceae bacterium (assembly GCA_021299455.1). Classification (GTDB taxonomy): domain Bacteria; phylum Bacteroidota; class Bacteroidia; order Cytophagales; family Cyclobacteriaceae; genus ELB16-189. The sequence continues at coordinate 8,682 of JAJTGQ010000123.1, forward strand.
CGAAGTAAAACTGCGGCTCCGCATTGCTTGGAAATAGCGTTAGGATCGAAAATGCTATCGGCTGTAAATTTTCCCTTGGTGTAGTGGTTTGAAAAACTCCACAGGTAGGGTGAGTTTATCCCTCTGGGCCGGTAACCAAAGCCGTTGTATCGTTCAAACTGAAATAGCGTGCCAGGCAAACTCCAGTCTGTCCATTGATCTAGCTTTTGAAGTTTCAAGGCATCGATGGCACTTGTTTCCCAGGTAAATGGAGGTGTTCCGGTTTTTGGAAATCCTGCAGGTACTTTTACTGTTCTTGCCGTAAGCGGATCGCCATTGTGAAGATGGGTGGTAAACTTTCCATTGCACTCAAGACTGTGCACAATGCCTGTGAAATACCAAGGGACTTTGGTTGTTGATGCAATCGTTTCGTAGCGCGCGCGCCCTGCCACAATTTTAGCAAGAATGCGGTCGATCTCCGGGTACTTTGTTTCTTTGATGCGGCAGCTATCAAACAACTGTTGATATTCAGCTGCGAGTTGAGGTGTGTAGGTGGTAGGCATAGTTTTCCGAATTTTTCTGTTTTCTGATTCTGACAGGCGCTGTCTACATTTTCATTTCTTATAATCTAAAGAATTACGCCATAGGCTTCGTCAAAAGCAGCGGCCGTGTATGCATTCGATGCGTAGGCATAGCCTCTGTGGCCCCAGCTGGTGCCCCAACTGTTGCGCACAATGAAATGGTTTTTGGTATAGCCTACGAGAGCTACGGCATGACCGTCTTCAGGCCCGGCACTGGCGCGATCGTATTCATCAAGCACACCATCGCTGCCAATATTCTCCCACGTGCTGTCGCACTCCAGGCGCACGGCTATGGGGCCGTTGTTGGCAATCCAGTTGCGGTAGTTGGCGAGTTTGTCGCCCTTGCGAAGATTGTAATAGCTGGCAATTTTTCCGTTGGCAGCCTTTGCGTAAAACACATCTTCATCGAGTGGAGAGAGGCTACCGCCAAAGGGTAGAACGGATTCTTGCACGGTACCAAATTTTCGCGCAATGTCCAGCGCTGTTTTAATGCTGGTGCCGGCACCTTCCAGAAAGGTAGTGGCATAGCTCACGTCTGTGTCAGTTTCTTTAGAAGCCATCCACAGGTAGCGCACCGATAGCAGTTGTTCTTTTTTCAGTCGGCCTGTTTTCACAAAATGCCAACGCAGCACACTGTCGGCAGTAGCCCAGCCCACACACGAACCGGTTTGCTCTTGATTGGCAATTTTCCACCAGGAGGCACGCAGGTCTTTGGAGGTTGGTATATTGGCTTGTGCCGCTCTGGCGCCTACAGCAGATTCAAAGGCCCAATCTTTTTCTGTTTTGCGCGAGTTGATACAATTGAAAATGTGTTTTTGTCTTTTTCTTTTCTTTGCCATAATGGGGGAGTTATTTGGTGAGAAATTGAATGGCTTCTTCTTTGGTGTCGAAAGGCTTAAAATTTACCGGATAGGTCAAGAGTATCCCTTTTAGTATCCACGACTTTACGGAGTCGATGCCCAGCAGCCCCACTTTGTCGATGTGTTGCAGCGTGGCTGCGGTAAATTTTTTTGCCTCCACTACAAACGCAGGCGTTACATAGCAATTTCGGTAGTCGGACAGAATGAGCCGAATCCTGGTTTGTGTCACTAACTCGAAATTGGTTTGTAGCAACTCAATCATTTCTTTTTCTTTTAGCCTTCGGTAGTCAACCATAATAATTTCTTTACCGCCATGCACTTCAATGGACAATCGTTCAGTTCCGGTTTTATTGGCTTTTGCTTTCATCACAATTTCTACGGGTAAAAATGCCAGTTGTCAGTCGCTGCGCGTTGACATAACAAACTTGGGATGCCGGAGGGAGATAGTCAACGTGGTTTTCCCCGTATTTTGCACGTGGTTTTCCCCGTATTTTATACGTGGTTTTCCCCGTATAAAATACGTGGTTTTCCCCGTATCATTTTACAAAAAGGATTTTCACCTTTGAGCGGTAATTTATTTCTAACCATTAAACAATTATAGTATGGCAAAAAAATCTGGAAGGAGTCCTGCATTCGAATTTGATTTTAGAGGTGCGGACTTAAAAAAATTGTTGGCTAGTGAGCCGGCAGTCGTGCGATTTACGGTTTCGGTCGAAGCCGTTAACAAGAAAGGGGGCGGGCAAGTGGGGGCATTAACCATCAAAGCCAAAGGACTTTCTGCCAACGGTAAGCCGGTAACCCGCACCGACAATGGTGTTGATGGTGTCCCAAAACCTCCCGGAATACCCAACTAAGTTTGCGTTTCTTTAAAATCAAAGTGGAATGACCAAGGATATTTTTTTCGAAGATTGGATTACAAGGTCATTTCATTTTGATAAGTTACAAAGCGCGTTTGCAATTTGCCTTCATTAATGCTGTAATAGATGACCACCTTTCAATTTTTCCTTCACAACTTTTCTGAACCATTTTGCTATGGCATCTGCTTTTTATTGACGCTATTGCACACTCGCAGCGACAAACATCCCAAATGGCGAGCACTTGTCGCTTACTACTTCATTGCTACGTTATTGATGTGGAAGGCAGGATATTCTTATCCCAATCTTACACTTTACAATTTGTTGTGTCTGCTCTCAAGCATTGGCATTGGTACCTATTTTTATTACACCTTCATTTCCACTATAAAAAGGAGGATCGTTATAGTATATGTTATTGTGCAATCGGCCTATTATTTGACTGATGTTTTTCGAGCCGACCCGCCTAAAGTCTTTGATAGTATGGGGTTCGTTATTTTGTCGGTAGGAGTTGTGTTGATGTCTTTTTTATTCATGCATCAAATTCTCACCAACGTTACCGAAGAACCATTGTCTTGGAATTTTGATTTTTGGTTTGTCTCTTCGCAATTGTTTTACCATTTGGGCTCGTTCTTTGTTTTCTTAACCTACGGCTACCTGACCAGAAAGCTCCAAAGCTCCAACGATTATTCTATTGAAAATCGGATGTACCTTAGCCAGCTATGGTTGGGTCATAATGTTCTTCTATTTTTAAGCGCCCTTTTTATAGGGGGTAGTATGTTATGGATATTCTTTCGCAAGAAATTGCCATCATCGTTGTAGGATCTGCCTTTCTCTTGTTTGTTGCGGTGGGAATGATTGTGCTCTTTTTGATTTATCAAAAGAGGCAGTTAAAGTTCTTGTTGGAGAAAAAGGAACTCAGCAATCAGTTTCAGCATGAGCTATTAAAAACGCGCCTTGAAGCACAGGAGGAAGCCATGAGTCGTCTGGGCAGTGAATTGCACGACAACATCGGGCAATTGTTGGGCAGCGCCAAGCTATTGGTGGGTGTGGCAGAGCGATCCGGGGCTTCGCCTGAGCAGTTTCATGTATTGGACGACACCATTTCAAAGGCTATTCAGGAATTAAGGGCGTTGAGCAAATCGCTGAATACGGAGTGGCTTGAAAAATTTAATTGGATCGACAATTTGCGCACCGAAGCGAATCGATTAATGGCTACCAAAGAAGTGACGATAACGTTATTGCACCCCTCATTGATCAACTTATCGCTCGATCGGCAACTTATTTTGTTTCGCATTGCGCAAGAGGCACTGCAAAATGGCATAAAACACGGCAAGGCTTCGCACATTACCGTGCAAGCCGAGCAGAATGAATCCGCATTGACCATTTCTATTGCCGACAATGGGAAAGGCTTTGATGTGAACGACCACTCTATTGAAGGCGTAGGGGTGACCAATATTCGTCATCGGGTGAAACTGTTGGGCGGCCAGGTATCGTGGCAGTCAGGCCCTGCGGGAACTCATCTTTTTATTAACTTACCGCTTTAGCAACCCATGGACGAGGAAACAACAAGCGCGGAAGCCACACCTATTTTTTCGAAAATTAAAGTTGGGCTGGTAGACGATCACCAGCTTTTTAGAAAGTCGTTGACGCTGTTGTTATCCAGTTTCAAAAATACGCAGGTGGTGATGGATGCCACCAATGGTATTGATCTACAACAAAAGATAGCACAGGCCGAGGTGATCCCTGAGTTGATGCTCATCGATGTGTCTATGCCACAGATGGATGGCCCCCAAACCGCAGCGTGGCTGCATCAGACTTACCCGGGCATTCGCAAAGTGGCACTATCGATGGACGACAAGGAAGAAACGATCATTAAAATGCTGCGAGCCGGATGTTGTTCCTATTTGTTTAAAGACATCCATCCGAACGAGCTGGAACATGCGCTGGATGAAGTGCATAGGTTTGGCTATTACAATCCGGCTATCAGCTATCAAAAATTGATAAGTTCCGCACAAGAGGCTGATTCGTCTCTTCACCTGACAGAAAGGGAATTGTATTTCTTGAAACTATCGTGCAGCGACTTATCTTATCGCGATATCGCCTCGATTATGAATTTAAGTGAGCGCACCATCGATGGGTATCGTGCCTCGATGTTTACAAAACTAAACGTGCAGAGCAGAACGGGCATGGCGCTAGAGGCCATCCGTAAGGGATTTGTTAAACTATAACTAAGCAGCCTTAGGTGGGAGGCCTCGTCTGGCATTCACCAGACGTGCTGTCAACTCAATTTCATCAAAATCAACATCCGTTCTCTTCAAAGAATAAAGCAACAGTCGCACCTCACGGGGATGAATAGAAAAGTCTGATTCGGAGAGCCTGTAGAGGTGAACGAGTGCACATAACCTTTCTTGTTCGGAGCAATTATTCAGCATGTCGATGCCATCGTGATAAAGATCCTTCTCTGGTTTCCTGGTAATAGTTTCCCGAAAAGCTGAGAACGTTTCTTCCGGAATGTTTTCTTCCTTTCGAATTTCCTCTAGTGCTTTTAGTTCGCGTTCGTCTACCACACCGTCTACGTTCATCAACAGGTGCGCAAAGAGCAAAAGTCCTTCGTGGTAAGTGGAAGGGGTAGGTTGAAAATAAGTCGTTGCTTTCATTCTAGATTCAGGTTTTGCATTTCGGTCACTTCCTCCATTGTCAATAAATTCGCGTTCATCAAATTGAGCAGTCGAACGTGATCAGCCGTTTCCTTTCCCTCGGCCAGCAAAATAACGGGTGTCTTTTTGTTGACCGAGAAGTTGCGTATGGATCGCACCATTTCGATACCGGTAACCACCGGCAAATCAAGACCGCATAAAATAAGATCAAAGTGTTCGCCACGGCAGCACAATAATCCATCCAATCCTGACATGCAAGATCGAATGTACCATTGCGACAGTTGTGCTTTGATGCTCTCTAAAACGGCCTCGTTCCGGTGGACTACCAATACCTTCATCCTAATTAACCTTAAACCGAGAGCAAAGGTGGAATGCTAACTCCTATCAGCGCAACGGGGAAAACCACGTATTTCATACGGGGAAAACCACGTATTTTCACTTTTTTCGTCCGATTATGGGCATAATTCTATCTTTGCGCCTTTTAAAAACATCTCAATGTGCAAATCTAAACTTACCGCAAGCGTGTATTCGGGCCAGAAATAGGATAGCATTTTGAACAACAACAGAATAATGGACACCATTCAAATTCGAGAAGCCACCGAACATGACACCCCATCGATCATTGATTTTCAATTGAAGATGGCGCTAGAAACAGAAAACATTACACTGGATATTGCTACCCTTTCGCAAGGCGTCCAACGGTTGTTTAAGGACTCGTCAAAAGGGAGGTATTATGTAGCCGAAGAAAATGGAGAAGTAATCGGTTGTTTGATGACTACCTACGAATGGAGTGACTGGCGTTGTGGTACAGTAATCTGGATTCAATCTGTCTACATCCCGGAAGTTCATCGGAGTAAAGGAGTTTATAAAAAACTGTATCAA
>JAJTGQ010000070.1 GCA_021299455.1 Flammeovirgaceae bacterium
AAAAGGCCACCAATTCGGTGGCCTTTTTATTTTGGCCGCTTTTGTACCATAACTTTATGACATATAGCACTCAAATTTACCCTAACTATGTGAAAAATTATGATAACTTGTACCCTAACTTTGTGTCATGTTTTACAGAACAATCCAAGCAGAACTACAAAAATGGGCTAAAAACCCGTCAAAAAAGCCTTTGGTGATCCGTGGAGCTAGACAGGTAGGTAAGACCACTGTGGTTAATCAATTCGCTGCCGGTTTTGCTCAATATATATACCTGAATTTAGAGCAGCCCGAGGACAGCGCCCTATTTGAACGATTCACCACCTTGGCCAATCTTTTGCAGGCAATCTTTTATTTAAAAAGTAAATCGCTCGATAAAAAAAGCGCGACACTTCTCTTCATCGATGAAATACAAGAAGTGCCACAGGCCCTTAACCTGCTCCGCTATTTCTATGAGCAAGAACCAACTTTGTCGGTAATGGCCGCTGGCAGTATGTTAGAAACACTGTTTGATAAAAATGTAAGCTTCCCCGTTGGCCGTGTAGAGTACAAAGTACTGCGGCCCGTTTCTTTTCCAGAATTTTTGGCAGCCATGGGTGAAACCAATTCGTTGGAACAATTGCAAAAGATTCCGTTGGCTTCTTTTGCGCACACAAAGTTGCTTCACCTGTTTCACACATATGCGCTCATTGGTGGCATGCCCGAGGTGGTGAACCACTATGTACAGCATAGAGATTTAACGGCACTTTCATCCATTTACGATTCACTCATCACCTCTTACTTGGACGATGCTGAAAAGTATGCAGCAAACAATACTCAACTGCAAGTAGTGCGGCATGCCATACGTGCTTCGTATGCGCAAGCGGGCAAGCGCATCAAGTTCGAGGGTTTTGGCAATTCCAATTATGGTTCGCGAGAAATGGGGGAAGCATTGCGAACGCTGCAAAAAGCATTGTTGGTTTATCTCATCTATCCGCATACTGGGTATAGTTTGCCGATTATCCCTGATTTAAAAAAATCACCACGCCTGCATGTACTTGATACGGGCTTGCTCAACTACTTTGTAGGCATACAAAAAGAGATGATCGGCACAACTGATTTAAACGATGTGTACAAAGGCACAATGGTAGAACATCTCGTTGGTCAAGAATTGTTGGCTATGCAATTCAATGCATTGAGCACGTTGAATTTTTGGGTGAGGGAAAAGAAAACATCCACGGCAGAAATAGATTATCTATTTTTATTTGAAAGCAAGTTGATACCCATTGAAGTAAAGGCAGGAACAGAAGGCAAATTGAAATCGCTGCACTTATTTATGGACGAATGTCCACACAATATGGCTGTTCGCTTTTATAGTGGCGAGTTGCGGATCACTAGTTCTAAAACACTAACAGGCAAGACCTATCACTTGCTCAATCTGCCTTATTATCTAGTCTCTCAAACAGAGCGGTACTTGGAGTGGCTACAGCGGCAGTTCAAATAATCCGTTGATAAAAAAGTGTGGCTATCAAGATATTTCTGAAAATTGTTATTTTTAACAATAAATAGAAACAAATAATGCTATTTCTGGATTTTAAAGCCCATTTTGAGCAGTTCCGCGTATTTTCCATCGTTGACATAAAAAAGTGGGACAGCAAATTTGATTTCAGGCGACTGATAGAGTGGCAACAAAAAGGGTATATAGCTAAAGTAATCAACCGGTGGTATGTGTTTTCAAAACCCCTTCGTCAAGAAGATCTGCTCATCACCTCCAACCGAATCTATGCACCATCTTATGTATCGCTGCAATGGGCTCTTTCCTATTATCATCTTATACCAGAAGGGGTCTTTTCTATTACTGCTGTCACTTCATTAAAAACGCATCATTTTAAAACCCCCATTGGGGCATTCTCATACAAACACGTAAAGCCCAGTTTGCTATTTGGCTATCGGCTTATGGAATTTGAGGGTATGGCCTATCGCCTGGCCGAACCCGAAAAAGCGATATTGGATTATGTCTATTTAAACCCATCAGTGCGTACCCAGCAAGACATTGATAGTTTGCGGTTGAATAGAAATGAATTTGAAAATTTAATTGACACTGAAAGGTTAAACAGCTACTTAGGCATCTACAACAGTAAATCCCTAACCAAAAGGGTGAAATTGATTACCGAAAAACTTATTCAACATGTTTAGTCTAAATGAGATACTTCCCTTTTATCCAGAACCACAAAGGGTTTTTCGCGAGTTTATTCTGCGAGAATATTTGCAGTATAAAATACTTCAGATCGTTTTTGAGATGCGCGGTCAAGCCGAGAAACTTTGTTTTTTGGGCGGCACGGCATTGAGGATTATCCATGGAAACCAACGCTTTTCAGAAGATATTGATTTTGACAATACAGGGTTAACTGAAGAGGAGTTTTATGGCATCTCGGAATGCATTCAGAAGAAGTTAGAGCAAGAAGCTACGAAATTGAAATCCGAACAGTAATGCGCAACGCTTTTCACTGTTATATTAAGTTCCCCGCTTTGCTCTTTAAGGAAGGTCTCACAGGTCATCATTCCGAGAAAATACTTATTCAATTGGACACGGAGCCTCAACAGTATGATTTTACGCCTGCCAAACACATCCTCAATAAATTTGATGTGTTTACTGAAATTTCGGTTGCTCCACTCAATCTTTTGTTAGCGCAAAAATTTTATGCAATTGTCAATCGTCATCGCTCGAAAGGGCGCGATTTTTTTGATGTTGTTTTTTTGTTGGCAAAAGGCGCCAAGCCCGATTATAATTATCTCAACTTGAAACTTAAGATTAAAGAAGCTACGTTACTAAAGCAGCGTGTGCTGGAGGTGTGCAGCAAGTTGAACATGAAAGCAATGGCGGATGACGTTGCTCCATTTTTGTTTGAAAGTACAGACAAAAGGAAGGTCGAGCTATTTGAACAATACCTGAAGCAAGTTGAACTTTAAGAGAGCAATTTCAATTTTCAACTAAGCTGAATCGGTGGCCTTTTTAGTTTGCCTCCGTTTGCCTACTTTCAATAATGATAAGGTCGCGGTTCATTCGTTTTTTCCTTTTTTTAGCTCTTTTTTGCCTGTCTCAATGCCGGCAGAAAGGGGAAACGCAGGCTTTTTTATCGCAGCCTGCCGTTGAAACGGACCTGGCGGACATCAAAAAGCGTGGCTACCTCGAAGCAATTTTAGACAATAACTCCATCAGCTATTTCATTTATAAGGGCACTCCCATGGGGTACGAATATGAGATGCTCCAATACTTCTGCAAGTCTTTAAAAGTGAAACTGAAGATTCGAGTCATTTCCGGAATTGATGAGGCTATCACGAAACTCAACGAGGGCGGTGGTGATGTTCTTGCTTTTCCACTGACGATCACGAAAGAGAGAACCGGTTATCTGTCTTTCTCCTCCGCTCTCTACAGCACTCATCAGGTATTGGTGCAAAAGAAGCCGGCCAATTGGCGTATGCAACCGACAGCGTTGGTGGAGAAACGACTGATTCGAAACCCCATCGATCTGATTGGAAAAGAAGTGTATGTATTGAAGGGTTCTTCTTTTAGTGAACGAATGAAAAACCTCTCGCAAGAGATCGGTGGTGATATTCAATTAAAAGAAGACAGTGCCACAGCAGAAACGGAATCGTTGATTCGAAGGGTAGCTACCGGTGAAATCAAATATACAGTAACTGATCAAACCATTGCAATGGTGAACTCCTTGTATTATCCAAACTTGGATATAAACACGGTGTTGAGTTTACCGCAGCAAATAGCCTGGGGTATGCGCAAAAACTCTCCTGCGCTACAAGCAGCATTGGACGCATGGTTGGCTAAGACCAAACAAAACGGTTTGTTTCAGACGCTATACAACAAGTATTTTAATAACCCACGGTTTTCCATTACACTCGCTTCCAGCGACTACTCCTCATTGACAGGTGATAAGCTTTCTCCATTTGATGAAAGAATAAAAGAAGAGGCCAAACAAATTGGCTGGGATTGGCGATTGATTGCATCAATTGTCTATCAGGAGTCGAACTTTGACCCCAAAGTAGAATCATGGGCAGGCGCGATTGGGTTAATGCAGATCATGCCAGAAACCGGTGAGTTCTTGCATGTTGCTGATTTGTGGGATCCCAATCAAAATATTAAAGCTGGAATACGTTTTTTGAAATTTTTGGATGACTATTGGGCAAAAACAGTTTCCAATCCCAATGAGCGACTGAAATTTGTTTTGGCTTCTTACAATGTGGGTGCATCACATGTCATTGACGCACAAAAGTTGGCGCGAAAAAATGGTAGAAATGCAAGCCTGTGGGATGATAGCGTAGAATATTTTTTACTCCAAAAGTCAAATCCAAAATATTATCGAGATAAAGTGGTTGCTGCCGGCTATTGCCGATGTGATGGACCTGTTCGGTACGTGAAGGAAATTCTAGACCGCTACGAGGAGTACAAGATACATATTGAGGCGTAGGCCTAGGGTGCAGCCCGATCAATTGAAGAGACAAAAAAATTGGAATTATCATAATTGTGATATAATTTTGATATATGGCAATCATTAAACCTATTTCCGATTTGCGAAACAAGTCTACCGAAATTTCAGAGTTGGCTCATTCTTCGCAAGAGCCAATATACATTACCAAAAATGGCGAAGGTGACTTGGTAGTAATGTCTATACAAGAGTATAGAAAAATGGAACGAAAGCTTGATTTGTTCGCAAAACTCTCGGTCGCCCAAGCGCAATGGGATGA